>JAENXO010000521.1 GCA_016649455.1 Gemmatimonadota bacterium
ACCCGGATAGTGTGCCTCGATCAGTTCCAGGATCCTGTCGATTTCCTTGCGGACGTCTCCGAGGTCATCGATTCCGTGCGCTTCGATCGCGTGCCGGTGGGCGAGCATTCCCAGCACCTCGTTGTCGACAGGGAGAATGGTGACTCGGGCCATCTGCTCGTCGGTCAGCGAGTCGGGAAACAGCCCGATGAGTGCAAGCGCCCGGCAGACAGCAGTCCCTCCAGAGTTCCGAGTCTCGGATCGAATGTCGGTCCGATGAACGCGAGCGTGAGCGCCGTGTCGGGGACGACGATGGTGGAATCGCCGTTCGCAATCGCTACCTGCGCCGCCTCGACGGTCAATCCGATCGCATGCGCGATCCGTTGGTGCAGTGCGATGTATACGTCGAGCTGCTCGCCGGCAGAGCGAAACTCCTGCTCGAGGTTCTCGAGAACGGCTAGCTCATCGGCCCGCTCGCGGCGGTTGCTCCACCAGGTATCGAGCGCGAATGCAAGCAGAATGCTCCCGACGATTACGATTCCCTCGAGCAACAGCCGCCCGACGAGGCCCTTTCGTCTACTCATTGCCATGATTCCCCGGGCCCGTAGAGTCCGATCGAAGATAGCTCACGGTCATCGCGGTCATGGCACGTACTCCGTTCACGAAACCTGCCTCGTCGATGTAGAAGTCCGGTGTGTGGTGTGCCGGGGCGTCCGCCTCGGAGATGTCGGGAGAGCGCCCACCAAGCCGGATATAGAGTCCCGGTACCCGCTCGGCGATGAACGCGAAGTCCTCGCCGGCCATCAGGGGCGGACGCAGGTGGACATGATCTGCCCCCACCGCGTTCTCCAGCACGGGCACCATGCGGGCTGTGAGCTCGGGATCGTTGATCGTGGCCGGGTAGCCGTGGGTGTACGGAATCTGCACCTCAGCCGTCGCCCGATGTGCTGCTGCGATGGTTGACGCGATCTCGCGCACCCGTTCGCCGACTGCAGCGCGAACGTCCGGGTCGAGCGCCCGGATCGTCCCCAGGAGTTCCACCTCCTCGGGGATGATGTTCGAGCGCACGCCGCCCCTGATCTTTCCGATCGACACGACCGCCGCGGTCTCGGTCAGGTTGATCTCTCGACTGACGATCGTCTGCAGGGAGGTCACGATGTGAGCGGCGGCCACGATCGGGTCCACCCCGTCCCACGGGAAGGCGCCGTGCGTCTGCTGTCCCCGCACCGCGATCCGGAAATCGTCGGAACTCGCGTACATGCCGCCGGGGCGGAAGGCGATGTCGCCGGCCTCCAACTTCGAGTCCAGGTGCAGCGCAAATGCCACGTCGACGTCGGGGCTGGAGAGTACGCCTTCTCTCACCATGAGCTCCGCACCCCCCTCCTCGCCGTCAGGCGCGCCCTCCTCTGCCGGCTGAAATACGAACTTGACCGTGCCGGGCAGCTCGTCTCGCATGCCAGCCAGCACCTCGGCCACGCCCATGAGGATCGCCGTGTGAGCGTCGTGACCGCAGGCATGCATGACGCCGACCTGCTCGCCGTTGTACTCCGCAGTAATGGTCGATGAGAACGGAAGGTCGACGCGCTCGGCAACGGGAAGTGCGTCCATGTCGGCCCTGAGCAGGACCACCGGACCGGAGCGACCGCCCTCGAGGATGCCCACGACGCCAGTGTGCGCGACATCCGTCTGTACCTCGATACCGAGTTCGGCCAGATGGTCGGCGACCAGGGCCGAGGTGCGAAACTCGCGGTTTCCGAGTTCCGGGTGCTGGTGAATGTCTCGTCGCCAGGCGATCACCTTCGACTCCACAGCCTCGATCCGCGCTTCTACGGCAGGGTCCTGGGCCGCGGATTGCGCCTGCGCCGGCACGGGTGCCCGAATCGTCAGGACGGCCAGCAGCGCCAGGACTTTCAACACCGAAAGCACGGATGAGCGAAAGGGTGAACGGTTCATCGCTCCAGCCGATCCAGTGGTCATGCGGCACTCCGGGTGGTCGTGTTCGGACAGCCTGTCGCTGACGGGAGACGTGTCCTGAATAGCCGGCCGGGCGGGATCTGTCCACTTGTGCCCCGGGCCTGGATTCGACGCGCAGGGTCGCCGCCGAGTTGATTCTCGAGAGCGAGATCCTGCTGAAGGAGGGTGATCGACAGGAAGCGCTCGAAGTGCTGCGCTCGGTC
>JAENXO010000018.1 GCA_016649455.1 Gemmatimonadota bacterium
GCGTCTCCCCCGCACCCAGCGATTCCGAGAACCGGACCTCCGGGTGCAGCGCAATGGCCAGCGACCGGGCCGCCGCTCCGATCCGAGGTCCGAGGCGATGGAGCAACCCGGCGTCCACGCTCCGGATATTCCCCTCACGCACGGCAGCCACGGCATCCCACCCGGGACGCCGCCCTGGATCGACTGCGCCACCGCCCACCCCACCCGGCAGGAGCACGACATCCGGGGAACGGGCGACGATCGCTTCCAGCGATACCTGGGGGGAGGGCAGATTCAGATCGTGGAAGATGTTTCTGCCGCCCGCGATAGCGATCAACGTGTCCAGATAGCTCCCGGAACCGACCGTGATCGCCGGTGGCCAGGCGATGTCGTAGTAGACGGCCGGGCGACTCAGCCCGGCCGTCGCTCTGCGGACTGCCTCGAGTTCCCCATCGATGGAATTCCACAACTCGACGGCCCGGGCATCGCGATCGAGCAGAACTCCGAGCCTCAGCGTGTTGCGGCGCAGGTCAGCGAGGTCGTCGACTCGAATCGCAAGCGCGGGCACACCCAGGCGTTCGAACTGCTCTACCGACCGGGCGTTATCGGAACCGGCGTACAGAATTACCAGGTCAGGGTCCCGTGCGAGAACGCGCTCTGCATCCGCACGCAACGCGTCGCCGACACTGGGCACCTCGAGCACCTGCTCGGGCTGGTCGTCCCAGACGGACCTGCCGACGAGGCGATCGCCTTCACCGAGGGCGTACAGTATCTCGGTAATCGCCGGGACCAACGAGACGATGCGAGTCGGCGGTGCATCCAGACGCAGGACGCGACCGAGGTCGTCCGTCGCCGAGGGTGCCCGTTGAGCACTCACGGGAGCGGCCAGGATAAGCCCGAATACGTACGGGGCGAGCGCGCTGGAAGAGAAGATGCGCGACAACAGAAAAACCCGTCCTTTCTCGAGAAAGGGCGGGTATGACCGAGCCAGCCGTGCTGCCTGCCTCGCCCACACCCTTCCCGCGAAGAGCGTCAGTGGGCAGGGGGAGGGCTCGTCTCCTGGCTCGAGGCGCTACGGACCGATCCGGTCCGACCTCTCACAGTGGCGGGGCCGCGTCGGATTCACACCGACTTCCGTGGGCCCTATCCCTGATTCCAGACTGGAGAGTATCGTCGCGGGTCAGTCGATCGCAAGCAGTGAGGGACGCGGAATCCCGGAGGGGTGGGATTCGGCCTGAATCAGTGCGCCGATCGCCGGGCCATTACGGCAGACAGCCCCGCCGCCGCGAGCAACGCGAGTCCCACGAGCACCCAGATCAGGACAGGGCCCGTCGGCGCCGACTCGGACTCGAGAGTCAGTCCGACTTCGGTTCCGGGCTCGACTCCCACCGCTACGAAGCGCGTCGCGTTGCTTCCGGGCGGCAGATCTGCTGAGGTGCCGGGACTCACGCCCACGACGCTCTTCGCCTCCACTCCGACGAGAATCACCTCGATCCGATCGGTCGGGTGCGCGATGGGAAGGTCTACGTCGGGTCCGTCCCTGAAATAGCTGAAGGCCAACCGCATCCCGCTCGGCGGAAGCTTCGCCCGGACCTCGACCCGGTTGCCGACGATACTCACGGCCTCCGCCGGGAGGCCGCCCGGCATAGGCGTCCAGGACTGAATGCCGGATGGCAGCTCGATGGTCCAGATCGGATCGACGACCGAGGCCGTCGCCAGGGCCCGATCGGGGACACCGGCCACGTCGACCACCTCGGTGATCTGCAACAGGCCGTGCGCGGAAGGACTCACCACCACGTGGCGCAGCGAGATTCTGCTCTCGGCCAATGTCCCGTCGATCGTCTCCGTTTCGTGCACGACGATCGTGTACTGGTCCGGCAGTTCCATTCCCGGGTGAAGCGCCCTCCCGAAATAGCTCACGCCGTCGTTCAGGGCAGCGACGGCGTACAGTGCAGCCGGATCGTCTGCCGCGTTCATGGTCAGACTGAATCGTCCCCTCGAGTCCGCAGTCGACGAGTCGACCACTTCCCCGGCACTCGCCGTAATCCGGTGCATCAGCACGACAGCCCCTGGCACCGCAGCGGAATCACGTCCGGAGATGACCACTCCCTCCACGACCTGGGCATACGAAGCGTCCGGGAACAGCAACACTCCGGCAAGCGCCAGCATGCAGCCAGGATTCCGCAGGCGGTCCGATCTCCTGAGTGCTGAGAGTCTCCCGGTCACGGAATGAATTTCCCGAAGTCCTCTGGGTCGAGGCTCTTCAGGTAGTCTCTCAGCTTCTCTCCACCCACCGGACCATCTTCTTCAGGCGGACTCTCGCCCGAAACTTCATCCCCACCCGGCATCCACGGCGGGGTCGGGTCGTAGTCCTGCGGCTGGTCGATCTCGAGCGGTGTTCTGCCAAGCAGACGGTCCGACGCAAATATCGGAGCCGCCGCACGCAGAGCCAGCGCCACGCTGTCGCTCGGACGGGAGTCGATCGCAATCATCTCGCCGTTGCGCCGAAATACGAGGGAAGCGAAGTAGGTATTATCCTCGACCCGTGTGATCAGTACTCGGACGAGTTCACTGCCCAGGCTGCCGACGATCGTGCTCACGAGATCGTGCGTGAGCGGCCTCGAGAACTTGATGCCGGCCAGCTCCATCGCGATCGCGCTCGCTTCGGCCGGGCCGATCCAGATTGGAAGCAACCGTTCCCCCTCGACTTCCCTCAGAATTACGACCGGCGTGTTCGAGGACTTGTCGAGACCCAGACTCGCGACCTCCACCTGCACGAGATCGCCCGAATCCGTCTCCTTCCCGTGGCTCAAGGCCGTGCGCTCCGGATCAAGTTCCCACGTCCCAGGAGCTCAGGTACAGCTCCTGTTCCGGGGTCAGTGTGTCGACTCCGATGCCCATCGATTCGAGCTTCAGCTTCGCGATTTCCCGGTCCAGGATCGCCGGAACGCGGTGCACCCGGTTCGAAAGGGCCCGTCCTTCCTCCGACAGCAGATACTCGGCCGCCAGGGCCTGGTTCGCGAAAGACATGTCCATCACGCTCGCCGGATGCCCTTCGGCCGCGGCGAGGTTGATCAGACGCCCCTGCCCGAGAAGAGCGACTCGCTTTCCGTCGACGACATATTCCTCGACGAACGGGCGGAGCTCGGCAGGTGGAGATTCGGAGATCTGGGCCAGGCGTTTGACATCGATCTCGATGTCGAAGTGGCCCGAATTACACACGATCGCGCCATCCTTCATGGCCCGGAAGTGCTCCTCACGAATCACGCCGGAATTTCCGGTGAGGGTCACGAACACGTCCCCTTCCGGGGCCGCCTCCGCCATCGGCAGGACCCGGAATCCGTCCATCGTCGCCTCGAGCGCCGCTAGCGGGTCGATCTCCGTTACGATGACCTGCGCTCCGGCTCCGCGCGCCCGCATCGCGACGCCGCGGCCACACCAGCCATATCCCGCCACGACAACAGTGCTTCCGGCGAGCAGGATATTCGTGGCGCGCAGGATGCCGTCAAGTGTCGACTGCCCGGTCCCGTACCGGTTATCGAACATGTGCTTGGTGAGACTGTCGTTGACCGCGATTACCGGGAATTGGAGGACTTCGTCCTTCGCCATGGCGCGCAACCGGATGATTCCGGTCGTCGTCTCTTCGGTACTCCCGGCCACCGTACGGACCACGGAATTGCGCTCATCGTCGGACAGCGCACCCGCCCAGGCCCTGACCGGACCGGCGAGGTCATCGGCCCGATCGAGTGCCATCAAATGCAGGGCACCTACGAGGTCGGCCCCGTCGTCCATCGTCACGACGGGGCGATGCTCGAGCGCCGCGCGGATATGCTCGTAGTATCGGTCGTTGTCCTCGCCCTTGACCGCGAACACTCCCACCCCGAGCCCGTCGACCAACCACGCAGCTACGTCGTCCTGGGTCGAGAGCGGATTCGAAGCACAGAGCACGACGTCCGCTCCGCCCGCTTGCAGCGTTCTCACGAGATTGGCTGTCTCCGTCGTCACGTGAAGACAGGCCGAAACCCGAACTCCGTCAAGCGGCTTCTCGCGTTCGAACCGCTCCCGGATGCTCCGCAGGACCGGCATGAACCGATCAGCCCATTCCACCCGCCTGCAACCGGACTCCGCCAGAGACAGATCCGCCACGTCATGGACGGGAAGCTTCTCACTTCTATTCACGATCACCTCATTCATCCCGGTTTAGTGCCGGTTGTGTCGCCTCCGGCCATCCAGTACGGATGCTCCGAGCAGTCTGGTTCGATTGGGGAGCCCCGGCCTCACACAGCCGAGAGCAATTCCTTGACGCGATCCGTCCGTTCCCACGAGAAACCGCCGTCGCGGCGAGGGGCTCGGCCGAAGTGTCCATAGGCCGCCGTCTGCCGGTAGATCGGCCGCCTGAGATCGAGAGCCTCGATCAGCGCCTGGGGACGAAGGTCGAAGACCTTGCCGACCAGGGCGACCAGGTCCTCATCCGGCATGGCTCCCGTGCCGAAGCTGTTGACCATGACAGAGACAGGCCGCGCTACCCCGATCGCGTAGGCGAACTGGATCTCGACTTCCTTCGCAAGGCCCGCAGCCACGAGATTCTTGGCCACCCAACGGGCGGCGTAGCTGGCGGACCGGTCAACCTTCGTCGGGTCCTTGCCGCTGAATGCCCCGCCACCGTGGCTTCCCAGGCCTCCGTACGTATCGACGATGATCTTCCGGCCAGTGAGCCCGGCATCACCGTGCGGTCCCCCGGTCACGAATCGGCCGGTCGGATTAATGTGGTACCGGAGTCCACCTTTCGGGATCAGGTGTTCCGGGATCACGGGGTGGATGACATGCTCCTTCACCGCCTCGGCCAGTTCCTGCTTGCCGACCGTCGGGTCGTGCTGCGCCGACAGAACCACCGTTCGTACGCAAAGTGGCTCGCCATCGTCGTACTCGACCGTGACCTGTGACTTGCCGTCCGGGCGGAGCCACGGAAGGACCCCGTCTCGTCGCACCTGGGCGAGCCGTCGCGTCAGGGCGTGAGCCAGAGCGATCGGGAGCGGCATCATGCTTCGGGTCTCGTCAGTGGCGTAACCGAACATCATTCCCTGGTCGCCCGCGCCACCACGGCCTACCCCACGGCTGATATCGCCTGACTGCCGCCCGATCGAGGTGAGGACCGCGCAGGAGCGGAAGCTGAAACCATAGTCCTCGTTGTCGTACCCGATATCACGAACCGTGTCCCGAACGATCTTGCCGAAGTCGGGGTGCGCGGTCGTAGTGATCTCGCCCGCGAGCACAACGAGCCCGGTAGACACGAGGGTCTCGCACGCGACTCGCGCGTTCGGATCCTCTCCGAGGATCGCATCGAGAACGGCGTCCGAAATCTGGTCGGCCATCTTATCCGGATGACCCTCGGTAACCGATTCCGACGTGAACATATGGTGATTTCTGCGTGACACTTGGCTTCTCTCAGTTTCTGATTCTTAAGAGCGGGCAAACGTACCCGGCGTACAGACATGCGGCAAGCGATTCTGCCACGGCTCAGTCGCTGCTCGCAGCGGTCTGAGTCCCGCTGACAGTCAGGGCCCCCGAACGTTCAAAATACGCCTCGAAAATGGACCGAATCTCGGGACCACTCTCACACCGGGTGTTCTCCGCACACAGCTGCTCGAGTTCCTTGACGGACAGATGCCGGATCAGCTCGCGGATTTCGGCAAGGGCCGACAGTGACACGCTGAATTTCCTGTACCCGAGTCCCAGCAGAATCGCTACTCCAACCGGGTCGGCCGACAACTCACCACACACCGACAGATCCAGCTGATGGCGGCTGCAGTCAACAGCCAGCCTGCGATACATGCGCACGAGAGCCGGGTGAAGCGGGTCGTAGATTCCTGAGACCTTGGCATGCCCACGATCCGCGGCCAGAACGTATTGCGTGAGGTCGTTCGTGCCGAGACTCACGAAATCCGCGTACGGCGCAAGCAGATCGACCGTCTCCAACGCAGCGGGAGTCTCTACCATCACACCCACCGGAATCCGGTGCCCCGACTCGACCATGTCGAGCGATTCGTACACCTCCGCCAGGCGCTCCCTCGTCCGGGCAAGCTCATCCGCCGAGGTAACAAACGGAATCAGCAGCCTCAAGTCTCCGTGCGCGGATGCTCGGACGGCGGCCCTGAGCTGGTTCCGGAACAGGTCCGGAAGGTCGAGGCAGACGCGGATCGCACGCCATCCCAGGTAAGGGTTTTCCTCCGCCGGCATCGACAGGAACAATGGAAACTTGTCTCCTCCGATATCGAAGGTCCGCAGCGTCACTTCCCGACCGGGGAACGCCTCTACGACGGCCGTATAGGCCTCGTATTGTTCCTCTTCCGACGGGATCTCCCGGCGGCCGATCACCAGAAATTCGGAACGAAATAGACCGACGCCCTCCGCTCCAAGTCGGATCGCCTGTTCCACGTCGAACGGTTGTTCGATATTCGCCTGCACGACGGTATGCACACCGTCCACCGTCTCGGTGGGTTCCGCGGCAAGCCTGGCGAGGATCTTCCTTCGAGCAACCGTCTGGACGACCGCCCGTCGGTATCCGTCTTCCTCGGCTTCCGTTGGATCGATGATCAGGCGGCCGGTATGGCCATCAACGAGAATCTTGGCCCCGTCCGCGATTCTGGACAGGTCCGCGCCCACTCCAACGACGGCCGGGATTCCCAGTGATCGCGCGATGAGAACACTGTGTGAGCCGCGTGAGCCGGAGGCCGTGACGACTCCGAGAACATGTTCCGGACGCATGCGCACGGCCAGGCTCGGCGCGATATCCTGGGCTACGAGGATCATCGCCGGCCCCGCTTCGGGCCCCTCCAGGCTGGGCTCGGGTCGGTCCAGCAGGCAGGAGAGCACGCCCAGCCTCACATCGTGCAGATCCGGCAGGCGGTCGAGAACCATGGCGTGGGGCGAATCGAGCATCCTCACCCGGTACTCCAGCACCTGGAGCTCGAACGCTCGTTCCGCCGCCAGGAAATTGTCGCGTATGTAGGCGATCGTTCCCGCGATCAGGTCGGGATCGTCGATCATGAACGCCTGCGACTCGAAGACCTTCCCCTCGAACCGCCCCAGCAGGTCCGTCGTCTCCGCCTGAAGCTCGATCACCCGGGCGATCGCCTGCTTCCGCGCCTTCTCGAATCTTTCCAGCTCGCTATCGACATCTTCGGGACCGATCGTGCGGTGAGGAACCGGCGGAATCTCCCACTCGAGCCGCCGGACGCGACCCAACACCCTTCCGGGCGATGCCCCGACACCCTCGAATTCCCTGCTCACGCTCTAGCCGCCTCTCCATCGCCTGGATCCGCGTAGTCGCTCTCCCGCTCTCCGAAACCGCCAGCCACCAGGTCGGCCAGGGCGGAGACCGCTTCTACGGCATCCAGTCCCTCGGCCTGGATCCGAAGCATCGACCCGCACTCGGCCGCGAGCATCATGACCCCCATGATGCTCTTTCCGTTCACCTTGAGACCATCCTTTTCGACGCTGATATTGGATTCGAAACGGGATGACAGCTTCACGAATTCTGCTGCCGGGCGTGCGTGAAGACCCAGACGATTCTGTACGCGAACCGTCCGCTCCGCCCCTGACTCGCCATCGTTTCGTGTCACGTCGCCGTTACGCAATGAGTACCTCTCAGATTATCCGTTCAGGGCCGCGAGCCCGAGCCATACAAGGGGTATCGACAACACCAGTGCGACAGCTATTCGGCCGGTCCGACGTGGCCAGCGGAAGGCCATCAGGGTCACGAACGCCGCCACCAGCGCTAGCCCAGCGAAGAACCCGTGCCAGGCGACGGCGTCCAGCACCTGCCGACTCAACAGCACGGCATCCAATCCGAGTAGCAGCAGAATCAGTGGCGCAAGCAACTTCGGAACGACATCCAACCACCGCTCGTGAAGTGCTTTGCTGACGCCGAGCCCGTCCTGCCAGCCTCGTCTGAATCCCCAGATCCGGATGGCGATGTGCCCCACGTTGTACAGCGCCAGGAACAGGAACATCGACGAAATCGGTCCGAGACCCAAGCCGAACGCGGCGATTGCGACGAGAAGACACGCCGGGCGCCAACTCGCCCAGACAAGGCGGTCGCCCACCGTACCCAGAGGGCCGCGCAGCGCTGCACGAAAACGCTCGACGCGCTCAGGGCTCTCTCCTTCAAGCTCAGCCCGTGCGAGGGCACCGACGGCCATCCCGGCGAGATACGGATGAGAGTTGAACGCACCGAGGTGCCGATTCACGGCTTCGCTGAATCGAACGGGGTCCCCCGCATAGATCCTGCGCAGCAGCGGCAGCATGGAATATGCCATGCCTCCACCGATCATCGTACGGTAGTTCCACGATCCCTGGACGGCAAAGGTCCTCCACCAGGCAGCCATGAGGTCCTGACGCAGCGGCTTCATCCGACGATACCCGCGATCAGTCCACCCAGCGCAGCGCCGGCGAAAAGCAGTGGCCAGCCACCGACGCCGAAAGAACTCGTGCGACCTCCCGCGCCAGCCGCGGCGGCAAGCGCCGTTACCAGCATCGCGGCGCCCCAGACCGTGGCGAGAGCCGACTCGGGCTGATCCACGACCCAGGCCGCACCGAGGATCGCGGGCACCAGAAAGCCGGCCGTGAGCAGTGCGCCACGGACGATGTCGAAGCGAATCGCCGTCTTGTGCCGCTTCTCGAGAAGCTCGGGCCGGGCGGCGAGTTCGGACTCAGGACTCAACAGTCGTTCGTTTCCCTGCCGACGAAGTTGAACGCTGATAGCTCCGATCCAACCCACTGCCAAACCGGCGAGAATGGCGGCCACGAGAGAACCCAGCGAACTGGTTCCGACCGCCGCGTACGCGGAGCCCGCGATGAGTCCGGCAGGTCCCGTGTCCGGGTACCGGGCCGCTCCGAAGGGCGGGTGCCGGAGGCTCATGAGCTCGAGCAGTGCGCCGACGAGAAAGCCGGCAGACGGATCGCCCAGCACCCAGCCACCGATGGTCGCCGAGATCAGGGGGCGAGAAATCATGACCTGGGGCCAGGAGACTGAGTCGACGGCGAGAATGCCTCCGAGCGCGACCAGAATCAGCCAACTCGTCGCGTGGAGCGGAATTTCACCGAGCGGCACGGATCAACTCCTCCAGCGGGACTTCCCGTGCCGCCGGCAGGTCCCGGGCGGTGACTCTCCCGGACCGTTCCGCAATCGCCTCCAGGTCAGACACGTCCCTCGAGTCCAGGTGAACGTAGGGGAGAACACGCCGCCTCTCCTCTCCTGCGTGCAAGCCGCCGATATTCACTCGCTTTCCATCCAGCAGACCGGCTTCGGCGAGTTCACGCATCGGCCCCGGGACACGGGTGAGAAGGGCACCCCGTCCCGGGTGGGCGTCGAATTCACCGAATCGAGCGATCGCATCCTCCACCGACACGAAATCCGCATCTACACCTGCGGGCAGTCCTGCGGCATACAAGTCGGATTCCCACGCGTTCGCGGCTACATCGTCGTCCACGATGACGTAGAAGTCGAGATGCAGGCGCATGCCCCAGCCAACGATCACCTGCCCGTGAAGCAGGCGCTCGTCAATCCGAAACAGGTCCAGCGGCATCGCGCTCTCCACATGGAAACAGAACCATCGAACCCGAGCGGCCCTTCTCCACGACTCTGCGGGCCAGTTCCCGATACTCCTGATCCCGGTTGAATAGAAAGTCGATCAGCATCGCCAGGTTGGTACCGGTCACTACCGCAAGGGCCGGGTGAGTTCGAACCAGGGAACTGCAGGCAAACATACAACTCCCGCTTGCAAGATCCGTAAACAGAATCGCAGGGCCGTCACCGACCGCCTCCGCTATCCCGGTCAACAGAGCATCCGGCGACAGGCCGTCATTGGAAATCGCAGTCAGGGCGCCCTCGATCCCCGATATCCTCTCTGCCGCTTCGATCAGCGCGGCCGCGAGATACACGTGTGCCACAACGACGCCACGAACCTCCGTCACTCGTTGTCCCCTTCGAGATAGTCCCGAACCGGTTGCATCAGAGCCTTGAGGTTCTCTTCGAACAATTTGGCCGAATCGACGCCCGCATAGCGAAGCAGGTGACGCATTGCCACGACTTCGCTGATCACGGTGATGTTCTTGCCCGGATTCAGTGGAATGACCACTCGTGGGATCTCGACGCCCAGGATTTTCGTGGTGTCCTGTGCGAGGCCGGTCCGGTCATACGTCGCCTTGTCACTCCAGTGCTCGAGCTGGACTACCACCTCGATTCGCTTCTGTTGCCGAACGGAGCGGATTCCGAACAGGGCCCTCACGTCGATGATCCCGATGCCCCGAATTTCCATGTGGAACTGCTGATGTTCGATCGCTCGACCGATCAGGACATCAACTCCTCGCTGGCGTACGAGGACGACATCGTCGGCCACGAGTCGGTGTCCGCGTTCCACCAGGTCGAGCACGCACTCGCTCTTCCCGATGCCGCTCTGACCGACGAACAGCAATCCGACGCCGTAGACGTCAGCCACCGAGCCGTGGATTGCTGTGGACGGTGCGAACTCATCCTCCAGAAACGGCTTAATCCGTTGAAAGAACTCTCCGGTCTTGAGCGACGAGGTGAGGAGCGGTACGGAAAGCTCCTCAGCCAGACTGATGAGTTCGGGCGGCAATTCCAATCCCTTGGTCACGGTCACACACGGAATTTCGTTATCCAGAAACCCCCGCAGGACCTCAGCCCGACGCTCCCCGTCCAGAGAACGCAGATACATGATCTCCGTCTCGCCAAGCACCTGCGAACGTCGCAACGGGAAACGGTCCATAAAGCCCGCGAGCACGAGCCCGGGACTGGAAATGTCCGCACTGGTGATCTGCCGATCGAGTCCCGCTTCACCGGCGACCAGCTCCAGTCCGAGCAGGTCGCCGCGGCGATCCAGCAGCTCGGCTACGGTCAGGACCGTCACTCGTCCGACTCTCCTTCCGCCATCGGAATCCCCGGCGAATCCGGCGACTTATGGTTTCGGCGAATATCCCTTCCCTTCTTGGCCCGTCTCGACAACTTGTCGTACAACCGGTCCACGGCGGTCCGGACTTCCGGGGCCTCAGCCTTCGCGAACATGGTTCCGGCTCCGTCAACACTCATAACGGCTTCTGCGATGCTGCGGTTCTTCTCCTCGACCAGGGTCACCTCAACTCGGGATGCCCGCGATTCGAATCGCGAGAGCCTTCCGAACCGATCCTCGATATGCGCCCGAAGACCGTCGGCGACATCCACGTTCCGGCCGGAGATGATGATCTGCATCGCGTTCCCCCCTCCGTTTCAGATAGTGGTTCGTATCAAAGCTTCCGTCTCGTCCGCTGTCTGCTCCCAGGTGAATCTCGCGGCGTGTTCAATCGCACCAATCCCCAGCTGCTCACGCAGCTGCGGATCGCCACACAACAGTGCGATTCTGTCAGCCCATTCGTCGACGACTCCATGAGGTATGAGGTAACCGGACCTTCCATCCACCACCGATTCCCGTAAGCCTGGTGCGTCGCTGGCGAGAGACGGTGTGCCACAGGCCGCCGCCTCGATGTTGCTGATCCCCCACCCCTCTTTCGGCGAGGGATAAACATTCGCCCATGCCCTGCGCAGGAGTTCGCGTTTTTCCTCTTCCGACACATACCCCAGGAAGCTCACGAGGTCACGCAGACCGAGCGAATCAGTCAGAGACTCCAGTCTGCCCCGGTCTTCCCCCTGTCCCGCGATGTGGAACCGGACACCGGTTCCACGATCCTGCAGTAGCCCCAGGGCCCTCAGTACGACGTCGAGACTCTTGTATCTCTGAAGACGCCCTGCATATACCAGCGTCGGTCGCTCGAAGCGCTTCACCGAGGAATCCGAGGTGAAGAAGTCGTGGTCAATTCCCGGATAGCTGACTTCGATCTGCTCTCTCCGAAATCCCCGGTTCACCAGGTCTTCCGCCGTACTCTCCGAGATTACCAGAACCGGTGAATTCCGGTAGGCCGCCGGCATCAGTTTCTCGGCCACCCAGACCACCGACGCGACCGGCGGCAGTTCCTGGCGGAACGCCGTGGCCCCGAACAGGTGAGGAATCAGTGTCACGACCGGCCTGGCCGACCAGTGAGAACAGAACAGGGGGCACTTGTTCACATCTTCGACGATCACGTCTACTCCCCGTCCACCGCCAAGCCGGTCCTGAAACGCCGACCGCGCGTGGAGGGCGAACGTATAGCGAGTGCCGGTGCGAACGATCCGTATCCCGTCCAATTCCGTCTCGGTGGGTGCGCCTGCCCACCCCGAGCACAGCAGCGTGACTTCATGACCTCGGGCGGCGAGGCGCCCGAAGATCTCATGCAGATGGATCTCGGCTCCCCCAGCCCTGGGGTTCTCCCGATCCTGCCAGTTCACGACCAGGATCCGCACGTTCCGCGCCGTCAGTCCGGCCGAGTCAGGCCACGAGCTACGGCGTCGAGCACGCCGTTCACAAATCTCGGGCTCTCTGCCGTCCCGTACCGTTCGGCCAATCGGATCGCCTCGTGTATCGCAACCTTCGGCGGGACATCCGACATGGCCATGAGTTCAGTGGTCGCCAGTCGAAGGATCCCCCGGTCAATCGCCGTAAGGCGCTCCAGTCGCCAGTTGGACAGGTGGTCCCGGATTCTCGAGTCCACCGCGGGAAGGCGCTCGGCCAGGGCTTCGATCAGCGCAACGGAATACGGGCGATATCGCGGAGAGATCCGCCGCTGAGCGAGGGCGCGAGTCGCGAAGCCGGCCAGTTCGTCCTCCGCCCCTGATACGTCCCAGGCATACAGTACCTGCAGCGCCCAGCTTCGGGCACGGGACCTGGGGTTGGTCGCGGTCACCGAATGCTCGTTGCGAGCTCGCACATCTCCAGCACCGCGAGTGCCGCTTCTTCGCCCTTGTTTCCCTTCGCTCCTCCGGCCCGGGCCCGGGCCTGATCGGCCGAATCCGTAGTCAGGAGCCCGAATCCGACCGGAATCCCGAATTCTCGGGCCAACGACTCGAGTCCGGTGGTGGCGCCAAGTGAGACATACTCGAAGTGCGGCGTCTCGCCCCGGATCACACAGCCGAGCGCTACGACGCCATCCAGTCCCCCGCGGTCAAGCAACCAGCTCACGCACAGCGGAAGCTCCCAGGCACCGGGAACGTAGTGAGTTTCGATCCGATCGTCCGTCACACCAGCCCTGATGAGGGTGTTCCGGGCCGATTCCTCCATCGGGAGCGTTACAGCCTCGTTGAATCGGCTGACGACGAGACCTATACGAAGGTCGGCCGCGCACCGCGACCCATCCGTGCTGCCGGTCACGAGGAGCCGAGCAGGTGCCCGAGCTTGTCCCGCTTCGCCTTCAAATACCCGTGGTTTCGCTCGGTCACGTCGCCTTCGAGCGGCACCCGTCCCGTGATCTCCAGTCCGAATCCTTCGAGTCCACTGAGCTTCTTGGGATTATTCGTCATCATTCGAACCGTCTTGAGACCGAGATCGATCAGGATCTGCGCACCGATGCCGTAGTTTCGCAAATCGGGAGCAAAGCCGAGGCGCTCGTTGGCTTCGACCGTGTCGAGACCTCTATCTTGCAGCTCGTACGCCCGAAGCTTGTTGAGCAGCCCGATGCCTCTTCCCTCCTGATCCAGATAGACGACGACGCCCGCGCCCTCCTCGGCTACCAGCATCATTGCCGTCTGCAGCTGCGACTGACAATCGCAGCGTCCCGATCCGAAGACGTCGCCGGTCAGACATTTCGAGTGCACCCTCACCAGCACGTCATCCCGGTCCTTTACATCTCCGAACACGAGGGCGATGTGCTCCCGTTCATCGACATCGTTCTGGTATCCGATGATGCGGAATTCGCCGTACGGGGTGGGGAGCGTCGCCTCGGCAACCCGGTGGACGAGGCGCTCATGACTCAACCGATATGCGATAAGGTCCGCCACCGTTATGAACGGAAGCCCATGAATTTCCGAGAATACCTCGAGTTCGGGACGTCGCGCCATCGTGCCGTCCTCGTTGAGGATCTCACAGATCACGCCAGCGGGCGCGCAATCCGCGAGCCGGGAGATGTCGACGGATGCCTCCGTCTGACCGACGCGCTGGAGCACGCCGCCCCGCTTCGCCCTCAACGGAAAAATGTGTCCGGGTCGAATGAGATCCGACGGGTGAGACTCTGGATCCACTGCGACCTGGATCGTCCGTGCCCTGTCCCCGGCGCTGATCCCCGTCGACACTCCCCGCTCGATCGTCGCGTCGATCGAGACCGTGAACGCAGTTCCGTTCGGGTCCGAGTTACGCCCATCGGACATCAGGGGGAGGTCCAGGTGATCAGCGATCTCGGGGGCCAGAGTAAGACAGACCAGGCCACGCCCGTGCGTCGCCATGAAATTGATGATTTCGGGCGTCACCTTGTCAGCGGCGCACACGAGATCGCCCTCGTTTTCCCGGTCCTCATCATCCGCGATGATTACGAGGCCGCCATCGCGGATCCTGTCAATTGCTTCCTGAACCTTGGTATCTAAAGACGACAGCACGAATCCACTCCCGAATCGATCTACGGTTCAGTCC
>JAENXO010000498.1 GCA_016649455.1 Gemmatimonadota bacterium
GACACTGCAGCACGTGAATTTCATCGACCCGGACCAGCGCGAGCTGTTCTCTCCGGTGGCGAGGCGGGTGATGGCGGCAGGCACCGAGACCTCCCGGCAGACCCTGCCGACCCTGATCGGATACCCGGTACAGCCGGGAGACCGGTTTCTGATAGCCGCTATGTTCGCCAACCCGACTGGTACCGACTATCCGGAGGCGTATCTCCACGTCGAGTTCAACTACAGTCTCGAGGGCGAGAACCTTTTCGAGCCTCGCAACGTGTATCCGTTCCAGCTGGACGCGATGGGATTTGTCGGAGAAAAGGACTTCGTCGTCCCGCCGGGCCGCAGCAAGAGAGCCTGGCAGGGAAGTCCCGCGGTCGAGGGGCGGATCCTCGGGATCGGCGGTCACACCGGTGATTTCGCGACCAGGCTCCGGCTGGTGAACGTGACCAGCGGTGACGTGCTGTGGGAGGTCTCTCCGATTCTCGACCACGAAGGACGGCTGGAGGCAATTCCGAGGAGCGAGAGGTGGTGGGGACTCGGAACGCGCATATTCACGGACCAGGTATACCGGATCGAGGTCGAGTACGATAATCCGCTTGACGCTCCGGCTCCCGGCGGCGGCATGGGCGAGATCGGGGGAGTGATCCTCGTCGCGAAGGGGATCGCGTGGCCCCGCCTCGAGCCCACGGACCCGTCGTACGCTGCTGATCTCGAGAACACGCTCACGGCGCCCCGGCGCACGGATTCCGATCACCAGGCGCCCTGACCTCCGCGTGATCAAGTACCACTTCCATCTCGCGCCGCGCGACGTCCCTCCGCTCGGGATCTACAAGGGCGACCGCCTGTGCCACGTGTACAGCGATACCTCGATCGTCGAGCTGTATGAATGGGGTCGGGAGCATGGCCTGAAGCGCGCCTGGGTCGATCGAAAACACGTGCTTCCCCACTACGACGTGCGAGCGGACCTCGTGTCCGAACACGAGCCCGGCGTCGGGCGCGCCGAACTGGTGGCAGACATCAGGGCCTGGCGGGCCCGGGAGCGGGAGAGCCGGGCCGGATCGTACTGACAGGCATCGAGGGGTCGCCGGTCAGGACCAAGTCCCCATTCCAGAACGAGAGCCCCGTAGGGCTGAACTCCCGGTGCAGGGCCACCGGCCGAGCTACGGCAGTTCCACCTCGAACAGCGCGACGACGAGCTCGCCGGTATCCAGTTCAGTCCAATGTATCGAGTCGCGACCTCGGGCCAGCTGTCCATGGTCCGGCGATGAGCCTGAGAAGAACCTCGATACGTCTTTCCGATCATGCGCTTTCCGTAGTGGCCGGACCGCCAGCGTATGGCCGACAGCGACGAGCCCGGCGCAGGCCGCGCCGGGCTCGCAGAATCCTTGGGAACCCCGGACCTCGTTGGCCCGGGAGCGCTTCAGCTGACGGTCAGCTCCCGCCGTCGTAGGACAGATCGGGCCGCACCCAGGCTCCCGATTCCTCGACGCGGCGCAGGGTGGGCCCGGTCTTCCCTCGCAATTCCTCGAGCTTGTCACCCACGATCGTCTGGATTTCGGTCCTGTGCTCGTAGAACTCCGCCTCGCTCGCCGCCGCCTGGACGATCAGGTACGCCGGCAGATCGCTTCCGGTCACGACCTGGTACGTACGCCAGCCGTATTTGACTCCCGCATCTCGATACGCGTCGGTCCAGGCCGGCATCGTGGCCTCGAACGCCTGCCCCTTCGCCGGGTGCACGAAAAGCCGCGTGTAGTGGCGGTATGGCATGTCCGCCGTGATCGCGACCTCATCGGGCATGTAGGACAGATCGTGACGCAGCACCAGGTAGCTCATTCCCTGGCTGTCGACGAGTGCATTGCTCCGGGTCGTCAACTTCGTCGCGCCATCACCAAGCTCAGCCAGCGCGGCGCCCCACGTCTCGTTCATCTCGGCCATATCGGCCGGACCCATACCCTGAATCACGTACGCATAGCCGAACGGCTGGCTCTGGACCGTGACCCAGGACACGCCGGAGATATCGGCGTCCTCGAACATGGCGACGAACTCCCGGCCGAGGGCTTCGTAGTCCGCTCGATTCGAAATCTGGACGTGGTCGGAAAACACGGTGAGCCATTCCATTTCCGGTTCCTGTGCGTGAACCGGGAGCGCGAACAGCAGTAACAGTGGAAGAAAGAGGATGGAAATTCGCTTCAAGACTGCCTCCTTGCGGACGGTGGAGATGTGCGGGGACACACCAGCATCACCAGAGACGCCCCGGAAGGTCAAGGTCGGAGGGCCGGCCGGGAAGCCGGC
>JAENXO010000230.1 GCA_016649455.1 Gemmatimonadota bacterium
CCCCGTCACGATCGCCGCCGTCCGCCGCCTCATCGAGACGGGAAGGGAGTACGACCGGACTTCCGACGAGTACGCGCACGGTATTCGCTCGACGCCGACGATGATCATCAACAACCGCCTGGTCATCGGCACGTTTCCGGATGCCCAGATGCGAGCCCTGTTCCAGGCGTTGATCGACGAGGCGGAAGAGGAGGATCGCGGCTTCCTGGAGAACTGGGTCGACTGACGGCGGCGAAGCGTTCACGTCCGACGCGCGCCCGCAGGTGGACACAACGTCCCGCGATCGGCGGGTCAAGGCCCGGCGCCGGTTGCGAGTATTGGAGTAACGGGCGCTACTGGAATAGCTTAGGATATACGGACACCTGGTCGACCGCTGGCTCATGTGGTGCAGCCAGTACTGCCGACCCGGTGCGGTTTACGCGAAGGCGATTTTTATCATCGGGATCGGCTCGGTGCTGAAGGTTGGATATCCGCGCGAAATGCGCGCCGCCGACTTCGACGACTGGGTGACCGACACCTCCGCCGAGACCGGAACGGACACGCATGGCGTGAACGACGACATCCCGGCCCGCATCGGCGGGCGGGATCGGTCAGTCCCGCACCTACATGCTCTTGCTGCGCAAGGCGCACCTGGGCGAGGTCAGCGCCACGGTGTGGCCGGAGGAGCTGAAGAGGATCTGTGCGGAGAAAAACATTCACGTACTCGAGCAGACCCCCCTTCGCATTACGGGTTCTCGGCTGGAGTCGGTAATGAACTCTGACGTACCTGCGCGAATGGTGCTGTGCGCGATCGGGCTGCTGCTCCTGGCATGCGGGGGGGCGGATGGGAATTCCGGCTCATCCGGGGATGCAGCCGCAACGGGTCGGGACGCCAGTGCGCCGCCGAACGTAATTCTCATCCTCGCCGACGACCTCGGCTGGGGAGAGCTGGGCAGCTACGGTCAGACCCGGATCCGGACTCCGGTGCTGGACAGGCTCGCCTCGGAGGGGGTCCGGTTCACCCAGCACTATGCGGGCAGTCCCGTGTGCGCCCCGTCGCGGGATGTGCTGCTGACCGGTCTGCACTCCGGTCACGCCTACATCCGCGACAATGACGAGCTGCTCGAGCGCGGAGACGTGTGGGGAGACACGACGATCGAGGGCCAGCGGCCGATCCTGCCCGACACGTACACGCTGGGCCGCCTGTTCCAGGATGCCGGATACGTCACCGGGGTGATAGGGAAGTGGGGGCTCGGCGGTCCGGGGAGCAGCGGCGAGCCGAACCTGCAGGGCTTCGACCACTGGTACGGGTACCTGTGCCAGCGGGAGGCACACAACTACTACCCGACCCACTTGTGGCGGAACGGAATCAAGGACCCTCTGCCGGGCAACTCGTACTTCAAACCGCATCAGCGGCTGCCGGAAACCGCCGATCCGCTGGACCCGGCGGCGTATGCCGGATATTCGGGTCAGACGTACGCGATGGACGTGATGACGGAGGAAGCGCTCCGCTTCGTCAGGGATCATCGAGCGGAGCCGTTCTTCCTCTACGTTCCGTTTCCGGTCCCGCACCTCGCCCTGCAGGTCCCGGATTCGTCCGTGGCCGAGTACCGGGGCGCGTTTCCGGAGACACCATACACGGGAGACAGAGGCTACCTGCCGCATCCGGAGCCTCGTGCGGCCTACGCGGCGATGATCACCCGGATGGATCGCGAGATCGGCCGCATCCTCGACCTGCTGTCCGAGCTCGGACTCGACGAGCATACGCTCGTCCTGTTCACCAGCGACAACGGGCCGTCATGGGTGGGCGGAGTGGACCGGGAGTTCTTCGACAGCGCGGGGGGGCTTCGGGGACGCAAGGCGCAGCTCAGGGAAGGCGGAATTCGAGTCCCGCTGATCGCGTGGTGGCCGGGCAGGGCGCCAGGCGGAGAGATCTCGGACCACGTTTCCGGGTTCGCGGACTACATGGCGACGTTCGCGGAGCTCCTGAGAGTGCGTCCGCCCGGCGAGACCGACGGAGTCTCCTTCCTGCCGACCATAGCCGGACGCGGCACCGAGCAGACTCGTGCGCCCTGGCTGTACTGGGAATTTCATGGCGCGCAGGCAGTGCGGTTCGGAGACTGGAAGGCATTCAGGGATCGGGCGGACGCGCCGCTCGAGCTGTACGACCTGGCGTCCGATCCCTCCGAGACCACGAATCTCGCTGCCGCGAGGCCCGAGCTCGTCGCCGAGGCCGAGACGATCCTGGCCGACGCGCGGACTGAGTCCGTGCTGTTTCCGCTGATTATCGAGGAGGAATAGAGATGGCTGTCGTCCTGCGACTCATTCCGGTCATCCTGAGCGCGGTGCTGCTCGCCGCCCATTTTTCCAGAGCCGGTTTGCCCGCTCTCTCGCCGGTGGCGCTCGGCCTTCCGTTTCTGCTCCTGGTACGCCAGCCCTGGGCCGCCCGCACGGTTCAGCTGGCGCTCGTTCTGGGCGGCCTGGAATGGCTTCGCGCAGCGTGGAGTTACGTGCGTCAACGCATGGAACTTGGCGAGCCGTGGGGTCGGCTGGTCGTGATTCTGGGCGTAGTGGCGCTGTTCACCTGGGCCTCGGCCCTCGTGTTCCGCTCACCCCGCCTGCGGCCGATCTGGTACGGTTCCGAGGTAGAGCCGGCCCAGACCCCGCCTGAGCCCGGGGCCTGAACCGGGGTCGATTCAGGCCAGTGCTTCGAGGAGCGACTCGAGGCCCTCGTCGACGTACCAGCCGAGGTTCACCCGCAACACCCTCCGGCCGCGTTCGAGCAGGGCCTGTTCGTCGCCGAGCGCCTGCGCCCTCTGAAGCACGGCGAACCCAGCCGGCGAATCCGGGATCGGGAGATCCACGGCAGAATCGGATGTGAGCAGAAGGTACACCCCGGTGTTCGGACCGCCCTTGTGCAGCTGTCCACTCGAATGCAGGTAGCGCGGTCCGTAGCCAGCGGTGGTAGCGACTCCAGTGCGCGCCTGCAGGCTCTCCCGCAGCTCGGCCAGCAGGTCATCGCGCTCTGGACTGCCGGCGAAGAAGGCAAGGACCCCGATGTAGTCGCCGGGCCCGGCCAGATCCACGAAGCTTCCGATCAGCTGCTGAGCCGTGTCTGAACTCAGGCCAACGGCCCAATCCCATTGGTCGTCGACATACACTTCGAGACTGTCTGACGCGGCTGCGGGCTCTCCGGAGTCCGGCATCTCTCCATCCTGGGACTGGTCGAGAATCTCGCGTGTAATGAGCTTGCTGGCCGTCACGTCGGGCTCGTCGAACGGGTTCACCCCGAGGAGCGCTCCCGCGATTGCCGTAGCGATCTCCCAGCGCAGGAATTCGCCGCCGATCGCCTCCGGGTGGGGCAGGGAAATGCGAAGCACCGGGTGCCCGTCCGCCGCTAGCGCGCCGAGCAGGCTGTCCAGCGCCAGATTCTGCTCAGTATCGAGAGTGATGTAGACGAATACGCGGTCCGGTCCATATCCGCCGACGTCCACCGCCGTCTCGTGGCTGACCGGTATGATTCCCGTGCCCTGCTTGCCCGTGCTCTCGGCGACGAGTTGCTCGATCCACAACGGTAGAGCCGCGAGACCTGGTGACGCGATCAACGTGAGCTTGTCCCGACCGGAATCGCGGAGGCTCGCCAGCGCCAGCCCCAGCAGGAGCGCGGGATTGTCCGAGTCCGGGACCTCGGGCGCGCACTCCGCGGCCATATCCGTGGCCGAACCGACGATCGCTTCCACGTCGATGCCGGCGAGCGCCATCGGGAGGAGGCCGAACGGCGTCAGGGCGGAGAACCTCCCCCCGACGTCGGCGGGAGTCTCGAAGGTCCGACGGAAGCCCCGGTCCTGTGCCTCCCGGATCAGGGACGATCCGGGGTCCGTGAGCGCCACGAATTTCGACCCGGGGTGTGCTTCACCTGCGTCGCGCACGAATTCGTAGAAGAAGCGATACAGTGACATCGTCTCGATCGTAGAACCCGACTTGCTCGCCACGAGGAACAGGGACCGGAGCGGGTCGATGCGGTCGATGACCTCGCGGATCGCATCGGGATCCACGTTGTCGAGTACGATGAGTTCGGGATATCCCTCGATCTGCCCGAACGTCGTGGCGGCGACGAGCGGACACAGGCTGCTGCCTCCCATACCGAGCAACACGACGTGCTCCACGCCCTCGTCGCGCACCTCACTGGCGAACCGGCTGATTTCGTACAGTTCATCAGCCGCCCGGCCGGGCGCATCCAGCCAGCCGAGCCGATCCCGGATGCGGTCCATCGTCTCGGCATCATCGGTCCACAGGGACGCGTCGTGTGCCGCGAGACGGACTCCGAACCGTTGCTCGGCCACGGCATTGACGAGAGCGGCCGGCACGGCGGCAGGCCCTGCATCACCGAGCCACTCGAGGCGCGCGAGTCGAGGCTCCAGCACCTCCCGGCGCCGGGCCGCGAGGCCGGCGATCAGCTTATCGAACGGGTCCAGGAATTTGCCCGCTCCTTCGTTCACCAGCTGTTCGCACACGGCGTCCAGGTCGATTCCGACGTTCGCCAGGCTCGCGAAAACCCGTTCGGCTTCTTCGACCCCCTCGCGAATCGTTCCGGGGCGGATCTCGCCGGCCGCCGCGAACGCGTCAATCGTCACTTCGGGCATCGTGTTTACGGTGTACGGTCCGACCAGTGGTACGACATACATGGTCGGGTCGTACAGCGGATTCTTCGTGCTCGTGCTGGCCCACAGCAGCCGCTGGGGCCGAGCGCCGTTACCGACGAGCAGTTGCCAGTCCTCCTGGCTGACCCGGGTTTCGAAACTTCGGTACGCCAGCCGGGCGCTGGCAATCGCGCCGGTTCCGAACAGCGCCGAGGGTCCATCCGGCTCCGCGCTGTTCCGGTCGATTCGCTGGGCCAGGAGACCGTCCACCAGAACGTCGATCCGGCTCAGGAAGAAGCTGGCGACCGATGCCACGGTTCCAAGCGGCCGGCCGGCCTCCTGCCGGCGGGTGAGCGCACGGATGTAGGCATCGGCGACCGCCTCGTAGGCCGGAATCGAGAACAGCAGCGTGACG
>JAENXO010000605.1 GCA_016649455.1 Gemmatimonadota bacterium
CCGGATAGGGATCAATCAGATCGAAACGGAAGTCACCGAAGAACATATCGCGAACGAACGTAGCATTCTCCCATTCGCTCTCGCGGGCGGCCTCTGCAACGCGGCGGGCTTCGTCTTCGCTTGCGTGTACTCTTCCGCCGGAACGGATGCGCTGGTCGGCCATTTGATTCTTCCGGTTCTCGGTGTGCAGTCTGCAGTGAGGACGGCTTCGACTGTCGCCATCGCCATACCCGACACGGTCCCAGGAGTGCCGGATGCACCGGGAAGCGCGGGCTGTCTATATTCCAAGCGAAACGGGCGGTGATTCCGACGGCTGGTTGAGAATGCCGTTCCGGTGGGTCGTGTCCAGGATTGACTGAGAATCGAGGACAGGTGAAGAACGGAGGCATGGGATCATCCCGCGAAAATCCGCTGACCCGGGACGAACTGCGCGGAGGGCTCGAGGATGTCCGCTGTCGGACGCTGCTCCTCGTGCAGCCGTTGTCCAGGGAACTGCTGGATCGGCAGCACTCTGCGCTGATGAGCCCGATTGCGTGGGACCTCGGACACATCGCCGCGTTCGAGGATCTGTGGCTGGTGCGCAAACTCGGTGAGACATCGTCGGAACAGGAAATCGAGCGGGCATTCGACGCTTTCCAGACTCCACGCTCCAGGCGCGGCGAGCTCGAAATCCCCGACATCGAAGTCCTGCACGAACGACTTCTAACGACCAGGGAAGCTGCACTGGAAGGCTTGGCGGCCGTGGACCTGGGCTCGCCGAACCCTCTGTTGCGCGGTGGTTTCGTGTACGAAATGGTTCGCGACCACGAGGCGCAGCACCAGGAGACGATCCTGCAGGCAGTGATGCTGATGGAGCATGAGCTGTACACGCCCGCTCGATGGGAGCCCTTTCCGAATCCCGATCCTGGCGCACCCGCGGCCGGCTTCGTCCGTGTGCCTGCCGGCACATTCCAGATGGGCGATTCCTCCTCCGGGTTCGCCTACGACAATGAAAGACCCGGGTGGGACGCGACGACGGGTGAATACGAGATGGGCCGCTATCCGGTCACGAACGCCGAGTTCATCGAGTTCATTGCCGCCGGCGGATACCTGGACCCGCGAATCTGGAGCCCCGAGGGCTGGCACTGGAAACAGGAGGCCGGACTTGTCGCGCCGGGCGGTTGGGTCTTGCGTGGCGATACCGCGCCACCCGACGCGGCCACCGCGAGGGAAGCGTCACGCGGGGCGGGCCTGTCGGCATGGCGCCGACGTTCGGCTCTGGGGGAAGCCGACCCGTTACCCCTCGAGCCGGTGATGCACCTGTGCTACTGGGAAGCGGAGGCCTTCGCACGCTTCGCCGGGGCGAGGCTTCCGACAGAGATCGAGTGGGAGAAAGCGGCATCGTGGGATCCGGATTCCGGGAGATCGCGTTCCTTTCCGTGGGGTGAAGAGGAGCCGACCTCGACTCGGGCCAATCTGGATCAGCTGCGGTTTGGACCCGCGCCGATCGGTTCGTACGCAGACGGCAGGAGTGCGGTCGGCTGCTGGGGAATGCTCGGGGACACCTGGGAGTGGACTCGCTCGTCGTTTCTGCCGTACGAAGGGTTCCTGGCGTTTCCGTATTCCGAGTACTCGGACGTGTTCTTCGGGCATGAGTACCGGGTGCTCAGGGGAGGCTCGTGGGCGACACGCCCGACGGTTGCGAGGTGCTCGTTCCGCAACTGGGACTACCCGATCCGTAGACAGATCTTTTCTGGAATCAGGCTGGCACGCGATGTCTGAGG
>JAENXO010000148.1 GCA_016649455.1 Gemmatimonadota bacterium
GACTACAGCGTGATTGACGCAGGAGTCGCTGCGGCACTTTCCCTGACCGTATCTGACCCCGATACGGTTCCGCAGCCGGGTGGGCCCGTCGAGATCGGACTCGCGGAGGGAGTCACGATCAGAATGCCTGGCGGAGAGTTCCGCGACTGGACTCTAAGGGCGATCCCGATCGCGGCCGCAGCCCAGATCGTGGGCCGCAAATTCGCGGGCATCATTGGCCATGACATACTCGCCGAACGCGTGTGGCGGATCGACTACGAGGCCGGGACGCTGACCGTGTACGATGCATCCAGCGTGCTGCCGACGGACGGTGCGGAGATCGCGGTGGAGGTAATCGCGGCCGAGCCGTTCATCGAGGCGGCGATCGAACAGCCCCATGCGGGAACGATACCCGGGAAGTTCAAGCTCGATACCGGAAGCACCGACGTCGCCGGCTTGAACCTGAATTTCCACGAAGGCGCTGGCGTTCTCGCGCCGGGCCAGGCCACGATTCCGGTCCCGGGCGTCGCGGTAGGAGGCGAGACGACCGGCATCCTCTACCGGATCGGCGCGTTCCACATCGGTCCCTATTCGATCTCGTCGCCCGTGGTCGGCGCGACCCTGGAATCGGCGGGCTTCGAGAACCGGGCTGACGCAGGGACGATCGGCGCCGCCCTTCTTCGACAGTTCACGCTCACGATCGACTATCCGCGCGACCGGATTCTCCTCGAGCCGAACGGCTCATACGGGGAGCCCGCCGGAGAAGACCTGAGCGGCCTGTGGGCGGTAGCGAATGGAGAAGACTTCTCGGTGGCCATGGCCTGGTTCGTCATTCCCGACTCGCCGGCGGCGAGGGCCGGCGTGCTGGTGGACGACCTGATTCTGGCCGTAGACGGCGTTCCGGTGTCGGAGCTCCGGCTGTCGGGAGTGTTCGAACTCCTGCGGACGGGAGCCGGATCGACGCGCGTGCTGCTGATCGATCGTGGCGGTGAAATCCTCGAGATCCCGATTCGACTCGAGCCGCTGCTCTGATTCCGAGCGGCATGCCGTGTCGAGCGTCAGCGGTGGCGTGTAGGTTGGTCGGGGTCCAGACCGCTCGACTCGAACCTCATGGTTGGCGCCGATTACGATATGAATGAAACCACGATTCTCGTCCTCGCCGTAGCGCTCGCGCTGCTGCTGGGCGTGCTGGTTGGCCTCGGTGTCTGGCTGCGCGCCCGGTCGTCCTGGGAGCGGGCCGACCGGTCGCTCCGCGACTCTCACGAACAGGAGACCAGGTCCCTGCGCGAGGAACTGGCCGGCCTGCGCCAGGCTCGGGAAGCCGATGCGGAGAAGCTCGAGTGGAGCGCGCAGGCGGAGGAGAGACTCCGCGAGGCGTTCACCGCCCTGGCCGGAGAATCGCTTCGAAAGAACGCCGACAGCTACAGCATTCGGGCGAAGGAAGACCTGAAGGGCGTTCTCACTCCGTTCCAGGAGAAGCTCGTCAGCCTCGATGGGCACGTACGGGAGCTCGAGCAGAAGCGAGAAGGGGCATACGAATCTCTCAACACGCAGATCAAGGACCTGAAGGAGACCCACCGCCAGCTCCACGAGAGCACGACGAACCTCCGTGCCGCGCTCAAGTCTCCCACCGCCCGGGGTCGCTGGGGCGAGGTCCAGCTGCGGCGGGTGGTCGAGATGGCCGGCATGGAGCGGCACGTCGACTTCGACGAGCAAGCTACCGATGGGGCCGATGGCCGGCCCGACATGATCGCTTATCTGCCGGGCGGTGGTGTTCTGCCGATCGACGCCAAGGTCCCGCTGACAGCGTATCTCTCGGCCATGGAAACGGAGGACGATGACCAGCGCCGACGTCACCTGGCGGCGCATGCACAGGCGCTGAAGGCGCGTGTCCGTGAGCTCAGCTTGAAAGCGTACTGGGACCAGTTCGAATCCACTCCAGGATTCGTCGTGATGTTCGTTCCGAATGAATCCTGTCTCGGAGCCGCATTCCAGGAGGACGCGGACCTGTTCGAGTATGCCACTGAAAAGAAGGTGCTCGTGTGCTCGCCAGTGAACCTGTATGCACTGCTCAAGGCGGTAGCCTTCGGATGGCAGCAACAGGAGATGACCGACAACGCCCGCGAGATCGTGGCCCAGGGACAGGACCTGTACGGCCGACTCGGCAAATTTGTTGGCCTATATAGCGATATCGGCAAAAATCTCGAGCGTTCTGTGAACGCGTTCAACAAGGCCACGGGCTCGCTGGACAGCCGGCTTGTGCCAGCCATGCGACGCTTCCGTGAGCTCGGCGTCGGCACGGACCGAATCGAAGAGCCGGCGCCCCTGGATGTGACGACTCGCCAACCCTCGCTGCTCGAAGGGGCCGAAGACCAGTAGTAGCCGGCAACCGTTCCCATTTCTGGAAAGAGCAGACTCGAGATGAGACAACTCGCCGCGTTCTTCGCGATCTTCTGCGCATTCGTCCTCCTGCCGGCGGTGGTCCTCGGCTGGTCCGTCGCAGCGAAGTGGCTCGACCTGCAGCAGGAGATGCTCCAACTCGAGCGTGAGAAGGTCCGACTTCTTTCCGAACAGGCGAAGCACGATTCGGCGAGAGCGGAGCTGGCTTCTGCCCGTGGCGCGACGGCGCCCACAGATCACTGGCACTCCGAGTGAGCCCGATTTCCGAGCCTGTTCGCGTCGCCCTCGATGCGATGCGGGCGAACCCACTTCGAACATTCCTGTCCACCCTCGGAGTGATGATAGGGGTCGCGGCGCTCGTGGCGATCCTTGCCCTCAGCGATGGGCTCGAACGCTATTCGCGCGAGCAGATCGAGCAGACGACCGACCTGCAGACGATCTTCCTGGCCTCGAAGTCGGTCGATGTAGTTGACGGAGTGTCGATTCGGCGGGACGACCCGGTGGAGTTTGCAGGAGAAGACGCACAGGAATTGGCCCGGGTGCTCGCGCCAATCGGAGCTCGTGCGACCGTGTTTGTTATGGGATCGGGGTGGGCGACCGTGCCGGGGGACACCGCTCGGCATGCCATGCTGGCCACAGCAACGACGCCTGCCGCAGAGCCCATGCTTCCTCGACCGGTTGCCGCCGGACGATTCCTGGACTCCTCGGACCTTTCCGGGGACTCGTCCGTCGTGGTCGTTTCCGCCAGACTTGCTGCAGCCCTCGATGACGACGGCGCAGATGCTGTCGGCCGGGTCGGCAGCCTGTTGGTGTGGAACGACACCACGTGGCGGATAGTAGGCGTACTGGAGGACGACTCCTCCGATCGAACGAACCGGGCATGGGTTCCATTCACCGAGGGGAATGTCCGTCTTCTCGACCCGAACGGACATAGACCCCCCTCTATCGGAGTCCGGGTGGAGAGGATCGAATCACTGCCCGAAGCCACGGCCGCGATCGAGGTTTGGCTTGAGGGTCGATACGGCGCTTCGTGGAATGACCGGGTGGGTCTGGCGAGTAACAGGAAGCGAATCGACCAGGTTCGACAGGCGATGCTCGTGTTCAAACTGGTTCTCGGGGCCATAGCCGGGATTTCTCTGCTGGTAGGCGGAATCGGGATCATGAACGTCCTGCTTGCCTCCGTGAGTGAGCGCACGCGTGAGATCGGCATGAGGAAAGCAGCGGGTGCCAGGGCCAGGGACATCAGCCTCCAATTTCTCATGGAGTCGCTCGCGATCGCGGGCGTCGGGAGCCTGCTCGGAATCCTGCTTGGAATGGTCGGAGCTAGCGCGGTTGCGGCCGTCGTCCGCAAGCTGACGGAAGCCCCGGTTCAGGCGGCTTTCACATGGCAGTCGGTTGCCTTCGCCGCGGGGGCCGCGCTATTCGTGGGTCTCGTATTCGGGACCTGGCCGGCACGCCGAGCCGCCCGACTGTCGCCAATCGAAGCGCTCAGGCACGAATAGAGGCTTCGTCGGGCCGGGGCGCCCTTCCCTCCTCCGTCTCCGAGTCCTACCGTACGGGTTGGCTGAGCGCGAACCCGGACACCGGAGGATCAGCAAGTGCCGAAACATCCACAGTCTCTCAATCCCCTTGTGCTGCTCGTCGCCGCGGCAGGCGTGCTGTCGGTAGCGGCGCCGGCGGTAGCGCAATCCGCCGACGCGGCGGGGCTGCGTGCCGACATGATCGCCGACATCTCGTCGCTGGAGAGCAAGTTCGTTTCTCTCGCCGAAGCGATGCCCGCCTCCGCGTACGACTGGAGCCCGATGGAAGGCGTCCGTTCCGTGGGAGAAGTCTTCTGTCACATGGCTGCGGCGAATTTCGGGATTCCCCGGTTCTTCGGTGTCGAGACCCCGGCCGAAGCGGCGGCACTCGAGCCGAAATGCGAATCCGACAACCTTGAATCGCTGAAGGCAGGCGCGGTCGAAGTGCTGGCCAGGTCGTTCGTCTTTGCACGGGCGGCGATCGCCGCCGTTCCGGACGCGAACCTCGACGACGCCACGAAGCTGTTCGGACGCGATACGACGAAGCGGGCCGCCATGCTCCTGTACGTAACGCACATGCATGAACATCTGGGCCAGTCGGTGGCCTACGCCCGCTCCAACGGAGTGGTGCCGCCGTGGAGCACGGGGAGCTGACGAGATTCCCGCGACGACGTCCTGGAGGGCGATCCTCGATTCGGGATGACACCCTGTTTCGAGGGTTGCCCGACCGGTGCGACCGGGTGGGCTTGACCCGGACAGCGATCTTCCCTATTCCGGTGCCAACGAAATGTCGAGCCCCCTGCACGAGGAGCCTGCGTAGCCCATGCAGCACGATGCCATTGCCGTCATCGACTTCGGCGGCCAGTACGCCCACCTGATTGCTACCAAAGTCCGCCGTCAAGGAGTGCTGGCAGAGATCCGACAGCCCGAGGATCCGATCGAGGAATTCATGGGATTCAAGGGAGTCATCGTATCGGGCAGTCCAAGCCTCGCATCGCACGAGGAGGACTCGGACTACACCCGCGGAATCTACGACCTCGACGCGCCTATCCTCGGGCTGTGCTTCGGACACCAGGAGATCGCCAAGCATTACGGTGGAGAAGTCGTGCATGGCGGTCGTCAGTGGGGCCGGGCCGATCTCCACCTCGTGGGCGAACATCCGCTGTTCAAAGGACTCGGTCCAGTCCAGCAGGTCTGGATGAGCCACTATGACAGCGTAACGGCGGTCGGACCGGAATTCCGCGAGCTGGGCTGGAGCGTGACCACCGACGGCGGGCCGGATCACCGGTTCGCGGCGATCGGCTCTGACTCGCTGCGGCGGTACGGGTTTCAGTATCACCCGGAGGTCGATGACACCGTACACGGCGACGTGATGATCGCGAACTTCGTGTTCGAAATCTGCGGCTGCGAAGCCACCTGGTCGATGGAGGCGTTCATCGCAGACCAGATGGAGAACATCCGTCAGCAGGTCGGTGACGGATCGGTCTTCCTGCTCGCTTCCGGCGGCGTCGATTCGACCGTCGCCGCGACGCTGCTTGCCCGGGCGCTCGGCCCGGAGAGACTGGAGCTGCTTCACGTCGACAATGGACTGATGCGGAAGGACGAAAGCGCCGCCGTGATCGAGTTCTTCCGGGGGCTCGGACTTGACTCGAACCTGCATTTCATCGATGCGAGCGATCGCTTCATTTCCGCCCTCGGCGGAATCGTCGAGCCGGAGGCCAAGCGCCGGGCGATCGGCAATTCGTTTGTGGCCGTATTCGAGGACGAGGCCCGCCGGCTTGGAGTCGAGGGCCACCTGCTCGGCCAGGGCACGATCTACCCGGACACGATCGAGACCGGCGGTACGAAGCGAGCCGACACGATCAAGACGCACCACAATCGGGTCCCGGTGATCGAAGAGATGCTGGCAGCGGGCCGTGTCGTGGAACCGCTGGCGGAGCTCTACAAGGTCGAGGTTCGAGAACTGGGAGAGAAGCTGGGGATTCCGCACGAACTCGTGTGGCGGCATCCATTCCCTGGCCCCGGGCTCGGGGTGCGGCTCCTGTGCAGCGACGGAGTCGGCGCGATCGAGGGACTGGACGACATCGCACCTCTCGTCGCGGAAGAGGGGCGCCGATTCGGGCTGGACGCTGAAGTCCTGCCCATCCGCTCGGTCGGGGTGAAGGCCGATCTGCGCGCTTATGAACACCCGGTCCTGCTCACCGGCGATGTCGAATGGGAGACGCTCCTCCGGGCGGCCTCTGTTCTCACGGCTGAAGTTCCGGGTATCAACCGGTGCATCTGGAATCTGCAACCTTTCCCACCGGCCACCGCCGTGCCCCTGGCGGCGACAACGACGAATGAGCGGCTGGATGTGCTGCGCGAGGCAGATCACATCGTGATGGAGGGGCTGCGTCGCCACGGTCTGTATGACGAGATCTGGCAGTGCCCCACGGTGCTCGTCCCGCTCGACCTGGCGGGAGACGGGGGAGAGCTGGTCGTCGTGCGGCCGATTCGCTCGAAGCGCGCGATGACGGCCACGCCAGTCGAGCTTCCCGCAGCGCTACTGGAGGAATTACGGCGCGACATCCTGGGCCTGGAAGGCGTGTCGGGCCTCGCGCTCGACGTCACGTCGAAGCCGCCAGGCACTATCGAATGGGAATGATCGGACCGTGGGCCGGGCGCGGGCACGGGGCCCGCGATCCATGAAGCGGTTCCTTCCACCGATCATCGCCGGCGTGCTCGTGTTCGCGGCGCTGTCTGCCGCCCGGTGGATGATTCGTCCGCAGCCGGTCCCGCCGGCCGAGCCGGTTCTCCTGAA
>JAENXO010000072.1 GCA_016649455.1 Gemmatimonadota bacterium
CTGGCCGGGGCCGAGCTCGACGCGGTTCTGAAGGCCTGGGAAGGTATGGGGTACTACGCGCGGGCCCGGAATCTCCACCGGGCGGCGAACGAGATCGTCAAGCAGCACGGCGGTCGACTCCCGCAGGAGCCGGAGACGCTGCGCGAATTGCCCGGGGTCGGCCCCTATACCGCCGGCGCCGTAGCGAGTCTCGCGTTCGGCAGGCCCGAACCGGCCGTCGACGGAAACGTCCGTCGCGTGATGTCACGCCTGCTCGATCTCGCGAGCCCGTCGGCGGCACGGCTCGACCGTGAGGTCAGGGGCCTGCTGTCCGAGGCCGAAGCTCCACCGGGCGAGGTAAACCAGGCCCTGATGGACCTGGGGGGAGAGGTCTGCAAGCCGCGGATCCCACGCTGTGAGCAGTGTCCGGTCGCGGACGCCTGCCTGGCCCGGGCCCGTGGCACGCAGGCCGATCGACCGGGACGAAAGCCCCGACGTGACTTGCCGCACCACCCGATCGCCGTCGCCGTGGTCCGCCGCCGCGCCCGAATTCTGATCGGAAAGCGGCCGCCCGAAGGGCTCCTCGGCGGCCTGTGGGAGTTCCCCGGCGGCAAGATAGAGCCGGGTGAAACACCGGAGACGGCGGCGGCTCGCGAGCTGCGGGAAGAGATGTGCATCGAAGCTGTGATCGGTCGGCCGATCGCGGTAGTCCCGCACGCGTTCAGCCATTTCCGGATCACGCTCCACGCCTTCGAGGCTGTGTGGACCGCGGGCGAGCCGTGCGGCCGTGCAGTCAGCGAATGGAAATGGGTCAAGCCAGGCGAGCTAAGGGACTACGCGTTTCCGGCCGCCAACCGGCCGATACTCGAGCAGGTCAGTTAGCCTCACCCGCAGGCGGATGGTCAGCCACCGTGGTGGGCAGGTCTCCGACCGCCGCTCCGCGTGGCGGCATCAGCCAGATCCAGGCTGCCGCCGCCAGAACCAGGAGCCCTCCCGCGAGGAATCCGAGCCGGGGTCCGAATACCCCGTACGCCGCCCCGGCCGCTACCGGCCCGATCATCCTGGCCATGGCGCTGGAAGACTGGTTCACGCCGAGCACTTCGCCCTGTTCATGAGCATGAGCCCGCCTCGAAATGAGGCTCTGGATCGACGGCGCCAACATCCCCCACCCGAGACCCACCGGCACGAGCATCGCCACCGTGACCGGAATCGTGCGAGACCACCCCATCACCGCGAGAGCGGCACCGAGCAGCACCCCTCCGACCGTGCCGACCAGCTTCTCTCCATGCCGCTCGACCAGCGGACCAATCGCTCCGCCCTGCGCGATCGCCGAGATCGTTCCGACAAGCGCGAACATCGCTCCGGCGTGCATCGCGTCCAGGCCGAGCGGAGCATCCAGAAACAGCGGGAACGTCGTGGTGAAGCCGGCGAATCCCATGGTGCCGAGAAAGAAGCCGATGATCGGGTCGCGCAGGCTGGCCCTGCTGAACACCCGCTTCGCAGCCCGGAACCGGGCGGCAAAAGCATCGAAACCCCCATGTCCCGTGGTCTTCGTACGACGCTCGGGGGGCAGTGACTCCGGCAGCAGAAACACGGCGGACCCGGCTGCCAGGAAGCTCAGGCCGGCGGCCGCGAAGCCCGGGACACCATAGCCCCAGCGACTGAGGAATCCCCCGATCGCCGGGCCGAAGATGAACCCGAGACCGAAGGCAGCCCCGATCAGGCCCATGCCGCGGGCCCGTTGCTCCACCGTCGTGGTGTCGGCGATGTAGGCCTGCGCCACCGCGATGTTCGCGCCCATGATCCCCGCGATCACGCGCGACAGCAACAGCACGCCGATCGTGTCCGCCAGTCCGAATACGATGTACGACACCGCCGACCCGAACAGCCCGAGGATCAGCAGGGGGCGGCGGCCGAGTCGGTCGGACAACGCCCCCCAGACCGGGGAAAACAGGAACTGCATCGCCGAATAGCTGCTGATGATCAATCCTACCATGAGCGGCGTGGCACCCATGTCCGTCGCGTAGAACGGAAGCAGCGGCAGGACGATTCCGAACCCGACCAGGTCGAGAAAGACAGTCAGAAAGATGATGCCGAGCACGGCCTTGCTGTTCGGAGCCTTCACGGGGTTCCACCTTCGAGTTGACCATCCTGCTCGGATGGCGGACCCAGAGTCTCGAACATGCCCGGTCCGGGTTCGGGGGCATCCAAGCCCCGCTCCCGCAGGTGCACCAGGTGGGCGGACACGGACGCTTCCGCCGCCGCCCGGAGTCCCGGATCGAGCGGACCGTAAACCGCCTCACGGATCTCGGAAACCGTCCTCGACCCGGTCTCGATCGCCAGCTCGATCTGCCGCTCCCGGTCGAGACGGTGACGTCGATACTCGCCCAGTCGCGCGGCCGCTTCCTCGACCGGGGGGCCATGACCGGGAAGCAGGCGCGCCGGCCTGAGCGCCTCGAGCTTCCGGATGCTGGCGAGGTATTCGCTCATTCTGCCGTCCGGGTGCAGTACGGCGCTCGATCCCTCCCCGAGCACCAGGTCACCGGTGAACAGCCACCGGTCAGGAAGCAACAGGAAGGAGATGTGGTCCGCGGCGTGCCCGGGAGTCTCGATCACCTGCAAAGAGGTGGTTCCAGCGATCGGTTCCCTGTCGCCTGATCCGCCTACCGGAACCGTATCACCGTCCCGCAGCACCCGACCGGCCAGACCGGTGCGCGCGAGAGTGCCCGACGAAGCCATCACGGGGGCGCCGAATGCCCGGGCCGCGGCTGACGCGCCATCAGCGTGGTCGGCGTGCGCATGGGTAAGCAGGATGGCATCCACGACACGACCACCGACCGCGGCCTGAACCCGGGCGAGGTGCTCGGGCAGTGCCGGCCCCGGATCGATGAGCACCACGCTGCCGGCTCCGACGAGCCAGGTTCGTGTTCCGTCGAGGGTCAGCGGACCCGGATTCGGAGCCACGACTCCCTCTACGGCAGTCGAATCGGTCCCGGTGTCCGCCGGCCGGTCAGTCGGCTGCATCCCAATCCGGATCGCCCGGCAGCACCGGTCGGACAGAATCGCCCCGAATCAGGAGCCGCGGTGTGATCGGCTCGACGGTCGTCGCGTGACAGGCCTCGAACAACGCGGCCAGGCTGTCGTATTCCGCCAGCGAGCCGAGCGTCGTGCGGGTCGGAAACAGCATCGGCAACCGGCCTTCCCGAAACCGTTCCACTGCCTCGGACGGAGACAGCCAGATGAACCCCGCGAGCTCTTCGGTCAGCTCCGGCTCGAAGTCCGGCTGATCTTCCGGAAGTCGGGTGAGGAAGAATCGGGTGTCGTAGCGCCGCGAGAAGCGGCTCGGGGTAATCCAGCGACCGAAGTAGGCGCTGCGCACGGTATGGAAGGTGAGGTCCAGGTCGTGCGCCACCGCGAGGAAGTTCCTGTCACCCGCAAGCAGGGCGTGACGCGCTGCATCCACTGCGTCCGGCGTAGGCCTGGAGTCGGCCAGCAGCAGGCCCGTCTCCTCGAGCAGTTCCCGCAACGCCGCTGCCAGCGCGGCTGGTTCACCATTGCCGGCATCAGCTCCGAGGCGCTCGATGAGTTCAGGATCATGGTCCGCGGGATCGATCATCCCACCTGGGAACACGTACGCACCGGCGGCAAAGCGAGCTTCGGCTGGACGACGGAGGAGCAGTACCTCGAACGGTGCCGTCTCGGAATCCCGCGCCAGCACGACCGTGGACGCCGGGCGTGGAGGCACCGGCTGTTCACCCGCTGCGATATGTCCCCGGGCCAGCTCTTCACGCTCGATACGCTCCGTCACGCTCAGTTCTTCGTCGCTCATTCGCTTCTGCCGTGGACGTTCAGTCGGGCGCTGTCGCCCTCGTGACCGGGTCGGTTCCCGATCAGGCCAACGGAAGGTCGCCGAGCGAGGCGAATACGGCCAGTACGAACACCCAGGCGAGTCCGGTCAGCAGCACGGCGAGCAGGACCGGGAACAGCACGGTCAGCGTTGCGCGGCCCGTGGTGGTGCCGTGCACTTCCCGGATTCCGATCGTGAGCAGGATCGCGGATCCGATCCAGCCGGCGATCTCCCCCGCCCAGGGAACTATGGTGAGCAGGGCAGGTCCCGAGGCATAGCAGATCACTCGCGTCGTGGCGAGAAACTGGTGACTGCTGTCTGTCAGCAAACGGACGAACACGTGCACAGAGACCGAGGCCAGCCCCAGCAGGATGAGGTTCGCGAACGGACTGAGGAAGAATCCAAACAGCTGAATTCCGCGCGGATCGAGATCCAGGACGTCCGCTGCCGGGAGCGGAAGCTCCGGTGCAGATCCGGCCAGGCCCCACAGCAGCGAAAACAGAGCCGCGCCCACGGCCATGATCAGGAAATAGAGCACGGCCCGGGCCAGGGGAGCCTCCGGTTCCAGGCGTCGAAAGAAAGAGACGGGAGCCGTGAGGCTCTCGATCCACGTGCGACCCAGGTCCTCGGGAAAGCCGACCTCAGGGTCTTCCCACGGGATTCCGTTCATCCGTCCTCATCCTCCTCCTCGACCGGGCCGAGCCGGAACCGGGCATCCACCGCCGCGCACCTGTCGGCCTCGGGGAAGGCCAGGAAGGGGTTGATGTCCATCTCCCGGATCTCCGGGTGGTCTCCCACCAGCTGGCTGGTGCGCTCGACCACTTCGGCCAGCAGGTCGAGATCCACACCGGGTTCGCCCCGGACGCCCTCCAGGATCCGATAGCCGCGAAGCGAGCGGATCATCTCACCGGCGTCCTCGTTGCTGACCGGCTGGACGCGGAACGCGACGTCCTTCAATACCTCGACGTACACCCCTCCGAGCCCGACCATCACGATCGGACCGAAGCGGGGCTCCCAGGTCATGCCGACGATCGTCTCGCGTCCGCCCTTCAACATCCGCTGTACGAGTACTCCCTCCTGTCGCGCATTGGGGCCCGTTTCGAGCAGGAGAGCGTCGAGAAATCCATACGCCTCGGCCACCTCGTCGCCCGTCTCGAGGTCCATCCGCACTGCGCCTGCCTCGGTTTTGTGCAGGATGTCGGCGCTGACGGGCTTGAGCACCACGGGATAGCCCATCTGTTCGGCGGTGGCCACGGCACCCTCCACCGAGTGGACCACCGCCCACGGTGCCACGGGAATGCCGTATGCATCCAGCACCTCCAGCCCCTCCATCAGGGTCAGCCGGTCCCGGCCCTCGTCGAGCGCGACCGCGATCACTTCATCCACCCGCTTCGCGTCTACCTCGAATCGCCGCACGGTCTCTGGCGGGCGCTCTTGCCACCGACTGTGCTTCCACATGGCGGCGAGCGCCCGGGCCGCCGACTCCGGGAACCGGTAGGCGGGAATCGGGGACTCCTGCAGCTCCGCCATCCCCTGCGGCAGTCCGCGCTTGCTCATCAGCACGGCCAGGACGGGCTTGTCCACTCCTTCGGCCCCGTCGCGGATCGCCCGGGCCACGAGCGGCGCTTCAAGCGCCAGCGGTACGTAAGAGGCGATCAGTGCATCGATTCCCTCGTCTGCGACTACGATCCGGGTAGCCCGCTCGACCTGTTCCGGGGATGCGCTGGCGATCATGTCCACGGGGTTGGAGACACTGGCTTCCTCGGGCAGAATTTCGCGTAGCTTCGCCTGCGACTCTTCCGACAGGGGCGCCACTTCGAGCCCGCAGGCCTCGCAAGCATCGGCGATGATGATCCCGGGTCCTCCGGCGTTGGTGAGAATCGCCACCCGGTTTCCGCGGGGCAGGGGCGCCTTGCTGAACGCCAGCGCGGCATCGAACAGCTCTTCGACCGAATCGGCTCGCAGCACTCCGCACTGGGCGAGCAGCGCATCGGTGGCGATGTCGACCTGGGCCAGGGCACCGGTGTGGCTGGAGGCCGCCTTCGCGCCCGCCTCGGATCTGCCGGCCTTCACCACAAGGATCGGCTTCTTCCGGGTCGTCTCACGCGCCAGGCTGACGAACGTTCTCGGGCTGCCGAACGACTCGAGGTACATCAGGATCACGCCTACCTCGTCGTCGTCGCGCCAGTACTCGGTAAGGGCGTTGCCCGAGACGTCCGTCTTGTTTCCGACCGACACGAACTGACTGATTCCGATCCCGTACTCGCTCGCGTAGTCGAGAATCGTCATCCCCATCGCACCGGACTGGCTCATGAACGCGATCGGACCGATCGGGGGCATGTACGGGGCGAACGTTCCGTTCATCGAAACGGCGGTGGAGGTGTTCAGCACGCCCATGCAGTTCGGGCCGACCATTCGCATTCCGTAACGCTTAACCGTGTCCGACAGCTCCTTCTCCAGCGCGATTCCCTCACCGCCCACTTCACGGAACCCTGCCGTGATCACGACGAGGCCCTTCACGCCCTTTTCACCACACTCCCGCACCGCGTCCAGGGCTCGCTCCTTGGGCACGACGATGAAAGCAAGATCGGGAGCTATCGGCAGGTCTTTCACCGAGGCAAACGCCGGTACCGCTGCGACCGAGTCCGTGGCCGGATTGATCGGAAACACGGGGCCGGTGAATCCGCCTTCGATCAGGTGGCGCAGAATCGCGTTGCCGATACTGTTCTTCCGCCGGCTGGCGCCCACGACGGCGATCGAACGAGGACGGAGGATCGGATCGAGCGAACGACGCGCTGACAATCCTGCGTCGTCCGATGTATGTTCCGGCATGATCAGGACCTTTCTGACGCGAGCGGCTGAGTTTCCTGCCGGCCACCGATACGTGCGTGCCGACTGGACCGAGTCGGAGAATGAGGCCCGCTTCGGAAGATGCTACCGGCCCCCCGGTCACGGCCACAACTACCGCGTCGAAGTGACGGTATCCGGGAACGTCGCGCTGACCCGGGTGAGGGTGAGCGAGGACCGGACCCTGTGGGCCGAGTGCACGAAGGAGTAATCGCGGAATGACCGTCCAACAGGACCTCGTACCCCGCAGGTACTCTGAGAAGCAGGCTGGCGTGATTCTCCGGAAGGCAGCAGAAATGCAGCGCGCGGAGCCGTCTGCTGCCGATCCCTCCGGATTTTCCCTCGCCGAACTCGAGGAGGTGGCTCGCGAAGCCGGAATCGACCCCGCCGTCGTCCGCCAGGCCGCCGCAGAGTTGGATGTATCGGCGAGTGAAAGCCTTAGCGCCGCGCTGATCGGGGCGCCGCTCGGAGTTCAACTCGAGGTGGAATTGCCCGGGGAATACCCGGCTGACCGTTTCGACGCCCTGGTACCGGTGATCCAGAATGCTTCTCCGTGGCAGGGACAGGCCGGTGTCGTGGGCAAGTCGCTTACGTGGAATGCCCGTGCCGATTCCAATACGTCTTCGCTGCAGGTGCTCGTCGCGGCCAACGACGGACGCACCCTGATCCGCATCGAGGAACGCCCTGGAGGGTTCGCGGGCGGTTTGTTCGGAGGCGTGATCGGCGTGGGTACTGCCATCGGTTCGACGCTGCTCGGAGTCGGGTTTCGATCCTCATGCTCGGAGGATCCTACTACCTGTCCCGGGCGATCTATGGCGCGTACGTGAAGAAAGAACGTGGCAAGTTGCGCGTGCTGCTGGACAAGCTCTCGGCCCAGGCGACTGCCGTGATCGCGGAGGAAACGGTGACCGCCGAGATCGAGCCCCCGAAGGACGCGAGAATCCTCCCGCGCGACACGGAGTGACACAGACTCCTGCCGCGGTCCTCCGCGACGTATTCGGCTACGAGAGCTTCCGACCCGGCCAGCTCGAGGTGATCGAGGCGGTCCTCGCCGGCCGTGACTGCATCGCCGTGATGCCCACGGGCGCGGGCAAGTCCCTCACCTTCCAGATCCCGGCCCGGTTGATGTCCGGAACAGTGCTCGTCCTGTCTCCGCTGATCAGCCTGATGAAGGACCAGGTGGATGCGCTGCAGGCCGTGGGCTTCCGGGCAACCGCGATCAACTCCTCGCTTCCCCGGGAGGAGTGGCTCCGGCGGGTGGACGGGCTGGTCCAGGGTGACTTCGAGCTGGCATATCTCGCGCCGGAGGCACTCGAAGGACGGCTTCGCGACCGACTTCGCGATGCTCCCCTGTCGCTGGTAGTCGTGGACGAGGCGCACTGTATTTCACAGTGGGGTCACGATTTCAGGCCCTCGTACCGGCGGCTGCGCGGGCTGCGTGAAGAACTGGGCGGCATTCCGGTACTTGCTCTGACCGCCACGGCCACGCGTGTGGTGGCGCGCGACATTCTGCGACAGCTGGGGATGCGAACTCCGGCCGGCTACAAGGGCTCCTTCTTCCGCCCGAACCTCGTAGTGCGGTGCCGGAAAAAGGGCGAAGGGAACACTCGGAGTGAGATTCTGGCCCTGGTCCGCCGCCACGAGGGCCAGAGCGGGATCATCTACTGCCTGTCACGACGCTCCGTCGACTCGACCGCCGAATTTCTCCAGCAACGGGGAATCCGGGCCGTCGCCTACCACGCCGGACTATCCGACCGCGAGCGCACTGTCGCGCAGGACGCCTTCGCCCGCGACGATGCCGACGTCGTGGTCGCGACGATCGCATTCGGGATGGGGATCGACAAGTCGAACGTCCGGTTCGTCATCCACCGCGACATGCCGACCGACATCGAGTCGTGGTACCAGGAGATGGGTCGCGCCGGACGGGACGGGCTGCCCAGCGAGTGCACGCTGTTCTACTCGTGGGCCGACGTGAAGGCGCGGGAGCGCTTCCTGTCGGAGATCGAGAACCAGGAGCTTCGGCAGGAGAAACGCGAGGCGACGGTCCGGCTGTTCCGGGCCGCGGACGCCGAGGTCTGCCGTCACCGTGCGATCGTGGAGCACTTCGGCGAGGAGATCGAGCCGTGCGTCACCTCGTGCGACGTATGCACCGGAGTAAGCGTGACTGCCCTGGTGGCAGAGTCGGAGCCGGCCGCCCGGTCGGCAAGCCGGAGACGTTCGCACTCCGGGCGGGGAGAGCGAGCAACGGGCTCCGCGGCTGGCGTTCACACAGATCGCTCCCCGTCACATCCGCTGTTCCAGAGACTCCGAACGCTCCGAAAGCGACTCGCGGACGAGCAGGGCGTGCCCGCCTACATCGTATTCAGCGACCAGGTTCTGTGGGACATGATCGAATTCCAACCGTCCACGCTCGGGCAGATGCTCGACGTGCCGGGAGTCGGTCCGGCGAAGCTCGAACGCTACGGCGATGCCTTTCTCCAGGTGCTGTCGGAGGACTGACCCTGTGGACCAGGAGCGTCTCCGGCAGGCAAAATCTGCACAG
>JAENXO010000241.1 GCA_016649455.1 Gemmatimonadota bacterium
ACCGTCAGGGCCGATCCGCCCACTCCCATTCCGGACCGACGCGCGGAGAGCAGCATCAGTGCGGCGTCCGTGGACTGGTCGAGAAGATCTCCGAACATGAATCCGTCCATGTCTGCCGCTGCCAGGACTCGTGAGTCGGTCGCAGCAGACTGACCTGCCGCGGCACCGCCAAGCGAGTGGCCGACCACCCCGACCCGTTCGTCATCGATCATGCCTGCGAGCACTCCTTCACTGCTGCTCAGCTCGGCAAGACGGTCGACGATGAAGCTTCCGTCAGCTGCCCACATCCGGGTGCTCTCCTGGTGCCTGGGGCTCGCGTCCAACAGGGCTCGGTAGGCGCGAGCCTGCTCATCGACGCTCTCAGCACCGATGATCGCGTCTTTCAAGGCCTCCTGCCGGTCACCGTGTGCCTCTTCGAGCCGACCCACGTAAACCGGATTGGCGGCCGAGAACGAAACCAGCTCGCCATCCGGACCCTTCGCGAAGGCCGATTCGAAGGCGTGACCGACGCTGGCGACGACGAAACCGTAACTCGCCAATTCTTCGATGAGCGCCACGTGAACGCCGGTGTGGCCACCGTATCCGTGGTGATAGACGATCAGCGGGTACGGCGCCCCGGACAGGTCGGGATCGGCGCCGGCGAACGAGTGAGTATTCACCAGTGCGAATACGCTGTTGGCGAACAGCGGCCAGCCCAGGAAACTGGCGACCGCGCGCGTTTCCGCGGCACTCCGGTATGTCGCCGGGGATCTGCCGGCCGCTGGCCGGGCCGGATACCACACCTGCGCCGAGACGGACCGAAAGTCGCCAGGATCATCTGTGAGGACCTCGGCGCGCGCACTGTCGACGAAAAACAGATTCAGCGTTCCGATTCGGTATGGACCAGTTGGCGGAAGAAGCTCCGGAATCCGCAGCTCCGGATCCGGACGGCGCGAATACAATTCCGATCGGAGCTTCCATGAGCCGGCCGCTGACCGGCTGTAGGCGAGCAGGTAGTGCAGCGAGTCCGTGATCGTCTCGCTTCCATCCCGCGGCCTCACGACCTGCACGACGGTCCCCCTGTCGGTCGCCGAATCACCGTGAACCACGAGTTCCGCGCTGGAGAAAGCGGCATCGAGAGTCGCGTTCACCACCAGCACGCCCCACAACGCCAGGACGGCGTCGGATCCCGAAACCAGCGCTGTCTCCGGTGTCTGGAACAGGACCTCGGATGCGTAGATGTTGGCCAACGCTTCGAGATCGCCGCCGGATTCCGCCTGCTCCAGTCGAAGGCGAAGCTCCGACAGCTGTTCAACGTCCTTCTCCTGCCCCACCAGCTCCTGTGCTCCCAGGCATGCCACCGACACCAGAAGCACTGCCGGACAACGCCAGATCGCATTCCAGTTTATCACGGCCCGACCTTCCGGCCTGTCGATGTCGTGAAGCCCCACGTGCCGATCATTCCTTCGACCACCCCTGCCTCATCGGTCTAGAATTCGAATGTCACGTCGAACAGGTCGAGGACCGGCCCCACAAACGTCGTGCTGTCGCGTGGAAACAATCTGCCCGCTCGAATCTTGAGCCTGTCCGCGACAGGCGGTGGAGACGATCAGCAGTCCGAGCACCAGGGTCGTACCGGAAGTCATTCTGATCTTGATCAGACCACCTGGATCAGCTGTGCTCGCTCAAACCGCTTGACGGCCGACACGATCACGAACACATCGACAATCAACAGGATCCCGGCGAGCACGATTCCGACGTGAACCGGATCCCACCGGCTCATCAGCTCGGCGATTCCGCCACCCTCCGACGCCCGACGGCCGAGCATCATCATGGTGATCCCCAGGAAGGTCGGCGGCAGAAACATGAGCATCGTGAGGGTCTGCTGGGCCTCCTGGGCGGACGCGGCCCGCAGGGATACCGACACCCCCACCCCCGCTCCCAGCAACGCCATGAGGATGCTGAATGTCAGCGCCGCGAGTCCGGTCCACAGTTCGTACGTGGTAACGCTGCCGTTCCAGTGAGCCAGGTTGAAGGTGACGAGTCCGAGGACGAGCATCGAGATCGCGATCATCGAGGCGAGCCCGAAAGAGAATCCGAGCTTGCCGAGCACAATCGCCCGGTCCGGCAGTCGGCTGGCCAGCAGAGTCTCGAGGGTGTGTCGCTCCCGCTCGCCCGCGATCGAGTCCGGAATCGTGAGTACCACGGTGAGGATGGCGAGTGCTATCGCCCCGATGATGGGAGGGGGGCCGATCAGCCAGTACTCCCCGGCGTCCCACGGCACGTAGACGCCGAACAGGATCAGCGGGGCACCCAGCATCGCGATGACCCGCCACCGTCGGCTCTGCGATCGGAGAATGCTCCGCCACTCCTTCCACATCACAGTCCGCGTATCCTGGCTCATGACTCAGCCCTCGCCGTTCGCACGAGCGCCAGGAACGCGGACTCGAGATCGTCGTGCTCTCCGCGAACCTGGACCGGAGTTCCGTGGGCCAGGAGACAGCCGCTGTTGATCACCGCGACTTCGTCACACAGTCGCTCCGCTTCGACCATGTTGTGTGTCGTGAGGAATACCGTCGTGCCCCGGTCGGCCACGAGAGCGGCCAGGCGCTCGCGCACGGTCTCCGCCGCAAGGACGTCGAGCCCGGCGGTCGGTTCATCCAGGATCAACAGGTCAGGAGAGTGGACGAGAGCCCGGGCGAGGGCCAGCTGCTGTCGCATGCCGCGGCTCCATTCGATCGGCCGCTCCGAGCGCCGCTCCCACAGGCCGATCCGTTCGAGAAGCTCCTGGATTCGCTTGCGTCTCGCGTTGGCATCGAGCTGCCACACCCTGCCGTAGAACTCGAGGTTCTCTTCTGCCGTCAGTCGCTCGTACAGGCCCGTGTGATCCAGCAGGGCGCCTGTGCGCTGGCGGATCGCTGCCGGATCCACGGTCGTATCCGAGCCGAGGACGCATGCGGTGCCGCTCGACGGACTCAGAAGACCGAGGAGCAACCGGATCGTGGTCGTCTTTCCGGCCCCGTTCGGCCCGAGGAAGCCGAAGATCGAACCCGCCGGAATCTCGAGCGTCAGAGAATCCAGGGCTCGCACTGATTCGAAGTCCCGGGTCAGATCACGAGTCTGGATCGCTGTTTCTGCCAAGAACGAGCCTTTGCGCTTGGTTCCGATTCAGCCGTCCGGAGCGGCCGGCCCACGCTCGCGAATGTGACTGTAATGCAGGGCCGACCGTGACAACGTGAAGGTACCTTCACGAACTTACAACTGCTCGTTCAGAGCATGCAAAGAAAAACCGGGAGCCCCGCGTGACGAGGCTCCCGGCATTGATACCGAAGTCGGATTCGCGACAGCAGATCAGGCCCCCGTGCCGACCTCCGTCTTCGGGGTCGTCCGATTCCTGTCGCCGCTGAACGTCCGGAAGATCACGTCCCACAGCGGCGAGCTCACGCCGTAGTCCTTGTCCGGGTCCTTGAAGTGGTGCCGCATGTGCTGTCGCTTGATGAACTTCCCGAACTTCGTGGGCATCGAGTAATGGTGCACCAGGAAGTGCGTCGAGTCGTAGATCAGGTACCCGATCATCATGCCCGCAAACGCCGGCCTCGCTGCAGTGCCGAACACGAGCAGGAAGACGAGCCACACGACGAACGCCATCGGGATGCTGGCGACCGGAGGCATGACGAGCCGCCGGGCGTCGCTCGGGTACTCGTGGTGCACGCCGTGAAACAGGAAGTAGATGGTGTGGCGCAGCGACGGCATGTTCGGAACCACGGCTTCGTCGACCGGAAGCCCGGCCACGATCTCGTGCACCTTGTCCATCACCTCATCCGGTGCGTGGAACGCGAACCTGTGAAGCAGGTACTCGATCAGTGTCCACACGAGGAGCCCGATCAAGAACCACATCACGGATGCGCCGATGGACAGCGGACTCGTCCACAGCAGGAAGATGATCAGCGGGACGTAGATCACATGAGGGACGAGCGGATGGACGTACGTCGTCTTCTCCATCCAGTCGGGTCGGAACATGCGTACGGACTCATTGCGATTCGATACGAAATATTCGTTCATCGGGGCCTCCGGGTGTGCATCTTGCTTCAACACGGATGCGACCAGCCGCGATCCGATCGACAGGAAAGTACAGCGAACTGGTCAAAGGGCCAATCGGGTCTCGTCAAACCGGCAATCCACGGCGCTACCGTGGATTGCGAGGTCGGCTTGTGACCTCTGTTCCGCTCGTGTCGTCTAGGGTTGTGAGAGTCGGAGACAGAGGGGCCTGCGGGCCCGGACACTTGAACGACGACCACCGTCTGAACGAGAGAGAAGACTGTGAACACACGAACCAGAACCGGGCTGATCGCCCTTGCCGCTATCGGCGCCACCGCCCTGGTCGGCTGCAGCGGTGATGACCCGACCGGAACTACGGCGCTCGACCAGATGATCGACGCTGACCTGGCCATGGTGGCGGCCGACGGAACGATCGAAGACGTCCAGGCGCTGCGGGATGCGCAGCACGGCGGGTTCTTCATGGACAACCGGTCCGGGGAGCGGACCGTACAGTTCTTCGATGCCGACGGTGTCGAGCAGGACGCGTATGACGAACTCACGACCGACTCGATCTACATGACGATGGAGATGAGTCGGGAAATCGAGCGCGATGGCTGGTCGGCGAGTGTCAGCCGCACGCGGGAGATGGCCGTCACCGGGCTGGAAGGAGTCGAGACGACTCGCACAGTGAACGGCGTCGGCTCGGAAGCCATCACGCGCAGCCGCCACTCGGATACCGAAGGCCTGCGGGAGCGCGAGATTACGGGCAGCCGCACGATGGAAGACGTGGTTCACACGGTTCCGTTCACGGACAATCCATATCCGCTATCCGGCACGATCACGCGTGAGATGACCGTCACGGTCACGACTCCGGAAGGCATCCGTACGCACACCCG
>JAENXO010000593.1 GCA_016649455.1 Gemmatimonadota bacterium
CACGACATCCACACGACAGTGGGCCTGGCGCTGGCCGAGGGGATGGCCGCGATCCGGGATCAACTCGCGGGGTCGGTGATGTTGATCTTCCAGCCGGCCGAAGAGAACGCCACGGGCGCGCGGGCGATGCTGGAGGACGGTGCCTTCGATTACCTCGTCCCCGACGCGATCTTCGCCTATCACACGGCGCCGCTCGAAGTCGGTCAAATCGGAACGAAGGGCGGCGTGTTGCTGGCGGGACGCGACCAGATCACGGTTACGCTTTCCGGTCGCTCAGATCTTTCAGGTCCCGCCGAAGAGGCGGTCAACCTGATCCGTGAAACGAGCACGATCGATCCCTCTACTCCGTCCGCTCTCGGTGACTTCGCCGTCACGAATGTGTTCGGGTCACAGGCCGGGACGGCTGACAACACATTGGTGATCCGGGGATCGGCTACCACATCGAGCCTCGCCGCCAGCGCTCGTGTCGAGCAATCGATCCGCGACGGACTCAAGGACCTCGAACGGGATGGTGTCAGCTGGTCCCTCGAGTACGAAGAGCGGTGGATTGCCGGAGCGGTGAACGACCCTGCCCTGGAGGGCGAATCTCTGGCTCCCCTGCGCTCGATACTGGGTGAAGACGGTGTCGTGGTGATCGAGAACGTCCCGACCCAGTTCAGCGAGGACTTCGGCTCTTTTCAGATGGAGGTGCCGGGCGTGATGTACTACCTCGGCGTGTCGAATTCCGAGAAAGGCTGGGTCGGTCTGCCGCACTCACCGGGCTACGTGGCCGACGAAAGGTCCATCGAGTATGGGGCCCGGGCTATGGCCGCCGTGATTCTCGACTATCTCGAAACGCACCAGGCGGGCTGACTGGAACCGGGCGGACCACCACCTTGCCCCTGAACGTTTCCGCGGAAACGTCTCGAGCTATGGCGCGCCGCCCGCGCGTCCAGCCAGCAGACCATCCTCGAACGAGTAGTCGATGACGGGGCGCTGATGCCCCGCGAGGTACCACTCGTACGCCTCCCCGAGCCCTCGCTCGAATGCGGTAGGCGTCAGCCCGAGCTGTCGTTCGGCCTTGCTCACGTCTTCGGCAATGGACGGCATGTCGAAGTAGACGCCGAAGTAGAGATTCTCGCCGATGACTTCTCCGCCCGCCGCGAGGATCTCCTCCCGGGGTACGAGAACGGTCCGTGGCTCGATACCTGCCGCGGCACCGAGCCTCTCCACGAGGGCGAGCTGACCGATCGGTCGGCGGTTCCCCACGTTGAACGCCTCGCCCACCGCTTCGGCACTCGTCGCGGCCAGCAGGCACGCCTCCGCGAGATCGTTCACGTACACGAAGTGCATGAGGCGCTCGCCGTCGCCGGGCACGATGATCTCCCGGTCGTCTCTCATGCGGTCCCAGAAGAACTGCTCCCGGTAGAACGGGTTCTCGGGTCCGTAGACGAACGGCGGCCGTAGCGTGACCGCGGGAAACCCCTCCTCCCGGTGCATCCGGAACAGGGCCCGCTCACTCGCGGCCTTGTTCGCGGCATAGATCTCCGAACAGTTGTCAGGCACGAGAGAGGAGTCTTCCTTCAGGTCCAGTCCCTCTCCGTAGACTGCGCAGCTCGACATGAACACGTACCGCTGGATCCCGTCGCCGCACGCCCGCGCCGTGGCCTCGACCTGCTCGGCCGTCGTTCCGAATTCCCAGTCGTAAACGTTGTCGAACACCCAGTCGAACCGCTGCCCGGAGAGCGCGCGTCGGACCGATTCGGAGTCGTTCCGGTCGCCGACGAGATTTCCGACTTCAGCCCCGTACTCGTGTACGGAGCGCCGGTGCAGGACGCTTACCTC
>JAENXO010000061.1 GCA_016649455.1 Gemmatimonadota bacterium
TGCCGGGAACGTTGGAGAACGACACGCCACCGGCAATCAGGCCCCGCAGTTCCTCGTCCGAATCGGCCAGCTGCCGGTCGCCCCACGGATTGTCCTCGGGGAATCCCGCGGCGTGGGTCAGCAGGTGGCGAATCGAAATCTCGGGGGCATCCGTCGCGAGCAGCGTGAGCCCCCCCACCTCGGGCACATACTTCGACACGGAATCGTCGAGACTGAGCTTGCCTGCGTCCCTCAACTGGAGAATGGAGACCGCGGTAATGCTCTTGCTCATCGACGCGATGCGGAACAGCGTCCGGGTGCTCGCCGGGATCTGGCGCTCAAGGTTGGCGGTTCCAAATGCTGCCGAGTAAACCAGTTTCCCGTCTACGACGACGCCGTACGCGAAGCCGGGCAGGTGCTGCCGCTCGGCGTAGTCCCTGAATATCTGGTCAACGTCGGATTCCGTCGCCGCGACCTTTTCGGCCCGGTCCGGATCGGTGAACTCGGCCACGGTCTGAGCGTGGAGGGGCGCCGCGAGACACAGCGCGAGAATCAGGTGTCGCATGGTCAAGACCTCAGTTGTCGATCGGGAATGGTCCGGGCAGTCCCCAGGCTCTCTGATACTCCCCGTACAGCGACTCGGTCAACTGGACCAGGACCGGGTCTGCATCGGAGTCCAGCCAATAGACGATCTCCGTCAGGGCGGGGGGAGCCATGGCGGTACAGCCGGCAGTCGCGTCTTCGGGACCCGACCAGTTGTGTAGAAAGATGCAGGATCCAGCGCCCTGTCTGACCGGGCTCGAATTGTGATCGACCACGATACCCTTTTCGTACCAGATGCCCGGCATCAGCATCTGCTCCGACGACTCCCAGTCCACTTCGTCCACGGCGTCGCGCATTACGAGCTGGTTGTAGTAGCCCGAATTCACATCATCAACGCACTCGAGTAACTCCTTCACGTGGGTGTACGGAATCTCGAGCTCATCCAGCTGCTCGAGCGGAGAGTACCCGAACGCCGAACTCAACCTGAACACGCCCGCCGGGCTCTTCCCGTCGCCTTCCCGCTTGACCGGCATTTCACCCGGGTCAATCTCGTGCAGTCCGATCCCCAGGCCGAGCCCGTTCCTGCCCAGAGTTATCGGCGTGACCGGACCCACCGGCACCCAATCAACGCTGCCGGGCATCCTCTCGAAGCGGCGCAACCAGCCGGTTGTCGCGTCGAACGACTCCGACAGAACCAGGATCATCTGGGCCGAGGTCCCGGGAATCGGCGACCCGGGTGCCTCCTGGCCCTGGACGGGCGAGGGGCCGATCGCGACAGCGATCGCACAGGCCCCGATCAGCGCTCGAAACATCATCGAGTTCTCCCTGGCTTTCGCGCCGTGACGTTCAGAGTACGTAACCTCCGTCGACCGGAAGTTCCACGCCCGTAATGTGACTGGCAGCATCCGAGAGGAGAAACACTACACTCCGCGCGACTTCCTCGGGCTCGGCGAATCTCTCTCCCCCCTCGACCTCGAGGGCGTCGAATGCGGCCCTTATCGAGCCGTGAGCCTGCACCAGATCCTGGAAAAACGGCATGGTCGTCCACAGGGGGGTCCTGACTCCCGCCGGGCTGACCACGTTGACCCGTATCGAGTACTCGTTCTCTCGACACTCGATCGCGGCCGCACGCGCCAGCATGCCAACGGCCGCTTTGCTGGTGGAATAGGCAGCCGCTCCGGCAGATGGACGGATCCCGGATGCCGAACCGATGAGAACGATCGCTCCGCCGCTGTCCCGCATGACTCTGATTCCGTGCCTGACCGCCAGGAAAGCACCGTCGAGATTCGTATCGAGGATCCTTCGCCACTCCGCCATACTGGTCTCGGCCAGCGGGGACGCCCCCGAGATCCCCGCGGAGTGGACCAGGATATCGAGCCGTCCGTCCCGTTCCATGATTCCTGCGAGCACGTGCTCCCAGTCTGCCTCATTCCGGACATCCAGCCGAAGGCCAGTCAACCGGGCATCCGCTGGGTCGACTTCCCCGGAATCGGAAATCGCGGGAGTCTTGAGATCGGCACAGAAGACCGAGGCTCCTTGTGCGGCCAGGAGCCTCGCGGTGGCCGCCCCGATGCCCGAGCCTGCTCCGGTGACGAGTGCGACACGGCCGGCCAGGTCGAGCGTTTCAGGCGTCATCGATCTGCATCAGTTCCACCGGCGCTCCACCGTCGACCACAAACGCCACGAGAACTCCGGGCGACGGACTGTTTGGCGCGATCAGGACTTCCCTTCCCTCGATCGCTGCATTGAGGTCGTCGACCTCGAAAGCCACATGCGGCACCTGCTGGACAAGCTGCGGTACAGGGCTGTCAGCGTCGAACCGCATCCACTCGATATGGAATGGACTCGTCTCGTATCCTGACACATGCATTCCGAACTCGGGCAGATATTGCTCGCCGGGCCGGGACTCGGAGGTCGGAATCCCGAGATGGTGATATCTGAGCATTGGCCTTTCCTTCGCTTGCCTACTCAGGCAGATATTCGGACGGGATCGGGTAGTCTTCACTCTCCTGCTGCCAGAATACCGACAGGATCCACCAGCGCGTGCCATCGAACAGGAGCTGGAAACTGTTTATCCCTCTTCCCGCCGTCGGGCCGCCCTGCTCGTGACTCCATTCGTACGTACTGAATACATGAGCGATGTTCCCGAAGCGTTCGACTCTGCGGGCGATCTCGTATTCGTAGAACGACTGCTCACTGAAATAGCGGTCCGCCCGTTCGATGAACCCCTCGACATCGGTGACGTCCGCAATCCACTCGCCGGACTCAGCGCGGTACGTCGGCATGTGCCGCGAATCCGGGTGGAACAGGGATCGTTCGCGATCCCAGTCACGCTGTTCGTCGGCGCTTCCCGAGATTACGTCATACGAGGCAGTGATGATCGCGTCGATCGAAGCGACATCTTCCGGTGCAGCTTCCTGGGCAGCGGACGGACTGCACAGCCAGCAGACCGCGAGGAGTGCGAAGGCGAGACTGCGAATCGAAATCATCACAACCCTCTCAAATTGCAGGCAATCCAGCCTGAATCTATCGACCGAAGACGAGCCGACTTCACTACCAAATCACGAAATCCACGACTACCGGCCGATGATCCGAAGCGACGGGTTCGTCCACCAGCCACTGATCCAGCACCTCGAATCGGTCCTGCGGCCTGAACAGCACGAAATCGATCTCCCGGACTGGCTCAAATGACGAAAACGTAAACCGGTCTTCCCCCTTGTCCACGACCGTCCAGGACTTCTGGAGCAGGTTCATCACAGCTGAGCCTGGCGTCGAATTGAAGTCGCCGGCCAGAATTGTCAGACTCGACTCCGACTCGAGGAACTCCTGAAGACGAGTCGCCTGCGCCAGGCGCTCGTCATCCGTTCGATAAAGGTGAATGCCTACGAATCGGACGCTCTGGCCTGTTCGCGGCGAAGTCACCGTCGCACTCAGCGCGGTTCGCGGTTCGTCACCATCGGGCAATCGCAGGTTCTGCGACCCGGCGATCGGCCAGCGGGACAACAGAGCCATCCCGTACGCTCCACCCTGGTAGGGCATGAACGAACCGAACAGGTGCGCGAGACCCGTAAGACGGCCCAGTTCGGCAGCCTGGTCGACTGCACCCGTTCGCGTGGTCACACTGTCAATCTCCTGGAGCGCCACGAGGTCGGGGTCGAGAGCGCTGATCAATGCAGCGATCCGTTCGAGATCCACGATCTCATCCATGCCCTCTGCATGGTGGATGTTATACGTGAGTACACGCAACGTATCCGCTTTCTGTACATGTAGTTGCACAGACGGTACTTTGGGCCCGCATGCCGCAACTGGGATCGCAGTCAGCGCGAAGATCCCGCCGGTGAGCCAAAACGTGATCCGGCTCGATTCAATCCGCATCGTGATCGAATCGCCCCTCTCGAAGGAAGTAAACTACCTGCTGGGCCACCTCCCGATGATTCATGATGAATGTGTGCGACGCAGGGACCACGATGAAGTCCGCCGCTCCCTCCACCTTCGCTCTCTCGACACCGACCTTGCCGTCGTCCGGCCCCGGGATGAGCCAGGATCCAAGCGGGTTCAGACTCCGGTCGCCGGTGATGATGCCGAGGGTGAATCTGGGCGGACCGAACTGAACCGCGATCCCGGTCGAATCCGTTCCAAGCCTTGAGCCGGACGGGCCCAGTATCGACTGGAGCATTGGGGTGTCCGCGAAGGCGTCGACGATCTCACTTCCCTGGCTGGGCGGACTCAGCATGACCACGCGTCCCTCGTGCGGCTCGGGCAGCCTGCCCAGGTAGGCCCGGACCAGCACTCCTCCCATCGAATGGGTGACGAAGTTGATCGTTCCTGCTTCGTCACCACAGCACAGTGCCACTTCGTTCCCCAGGCGATCGACGAGCACCTCCATCGGCTCGGACCTCGATGGATAACCGAAGCTGACTACCCGGTAACCCGCTTTTTCGAGCCGGGACACGAGGATAGCCATGGATGCTGGAGTGCGACCCAGACCGTGCACCACAACGACGGTTTCCGCATCGTCCGGTGCCGGAGAGGAGCAGCCGGACAGGACGACCGTCAGCGCCAGCGCGACGAGCCTGAGACCAGACCCGACCTTCATGTGAACTGCCTGACTACAAGCCGTGGTGGAAGGTGTAGACCCTGATCGGAATCGCGGCCGTTGCTTCGACGAGCTCCGCCGACGGGGTGCCGAACACGTCGACCTTCAGATCGGACACTTCGAGAAACGCGCCGAGTTCTTCACCGACGTCCGCCAGATGCTCGAGGAGCGCATCCGAATCCTCGTACCGTTCGAGAACGATGTATCGCGAATGATCGTCACTGTGATACCAGTTGTATTGCAGCGTCCGGGGCTCATTGGCGCGGACTTTCTGGATCGCCGTAGCGATAATCGACTGAAATTCCTCCAGTTTCCCCGCGTGGACATCGAAGCGGGCTGAAATCACGAGCTCACTCATCTGCCTCTCCTCCAGGTTGAGTCACATACGACGCGTGTCCTCCATTCTGTGAGAACACGGTGCCTGCGTACAGGTGACGCGCGATAGTCTGGATGGACGGTGCCTGCTTCCGGTCACTCTCTGACCCGCGAGAACACCGCTCCATGCGGCCGGGCTGCACCTGCCTCGCCGTGGGGCCACGAGGTCCGGTCGAAGTTCACACCCGGTTCGTCCGAACCGCGGTCCCGAAACGTCGTATCCAGCTCTATCTTTCCCGTATCCGGGTCGAGGTGGACGATCAGCACGCGATACAGAGTCGCTCCCGGCCCGGACGTCAATACGATCCGATTCCCCCCGGGCTCCATGGATACCCAGTGCGGCCACCAGGACCCATCGAGGGTCAGTCGATCGAGAATGACGGGATCGGACGGATCCGAGATGTCCATGGAGATCAATGCGGATCCGCTCGAATGCGCGTAGGTCTGCACCCAGAATCGGCCGCGGGTGAGCGGAATTCCGCACTCATCCGTGTCGTAATTCTCCCAGGGCAGGACATTGGTCAACTCCGCCCACGGCGCCTCCGTGGCGAGGTCGTGCAGAAGGTACATGGCGCAGGTAAACGTGGTCATGATCGCGGTCGTACTGTCCGGCAGCAGGCGAATTTCCGCCGGGTCCCGGTGCTCGTAGCCCAGGGGACCCTCGGGAAGTCGGATCGTCCGGAGGAGCGCCAGGTCCGACAGCCTCCACAGCTGGAAGGAGGATCCCTGCGCGACGGCCCACATGTCCGACGTGGTGCTGACGGCGCGGTCGATCCTGGGGATCGGGGTCACACTGTAGGCCCGCAGCTCCGGATCCACGGGATCGGATGCGTCCGATGCCCGAACCAACCGGCCGGCCGGATCCAGCTCCACCAGGCCTCCCGCGACTTCGTTTCCCTCCCCTTTCGTCTGGAACGTCACCAGGACGTTGCCCCCGGGGAGACGCTCGAACGTGTGCGGGTAGGTGTATTCCCCGATTTCCTGAAACGAACTCACGACCTGTGGTGCGAGGGGATCTGACACATCGATGACGAAGCTCGCGCCACCCTTGAAGGAGTTCACGAACAGAGAGTCTCCCTCGGGCATCACGTGCTCAGAATGATGCGCGCCGCCCTTCAAGCCCACGGGAACGCTGGACAGGATCTCCCCGTAGTGCTCGGAACCCGGGTCGGCGTCGATGACCGCCAGGAAGTCGCTGTCTCCCTCCTTCTCAGCGCCGGCCCAGACGTACAGGAAGGGACTGGGTGCCGAGACCTGAGCTGCTGCGGTGACTGCCTCCGAGCTGGCCGGGCGCTGAGACTCTCCTTGTTCACAGGACAGGCTGGTGAAAAGGACCAGGCACAGGACCGCGACCCGCGAACCGAAGGCCCGAAACTCCAGGGAATGCAGGTCGGAACGCAACGCCCAGTGCTTCTGCCAGCCGGGGGCGTGGAAGTAGCGCGCGAGGCCGGTCCGCCAGCCTTCCCCGCTGACTCCGCTCCACGCCGCTACCGCTGACCAGTCCATGTTCGGTGCCTCCTTCCGTCAAGTATCGATCATGATCGGCTTGTCGAAGACACGCTGATCCTTTGTCATCGAGAATCCAGCCTTCTCGAAGAAGGCATGTGCGTCGACCCGGGTCGACCGGCTGCGAACGCGGAGTGTCTCGATCCCGCGCCCCGTCAGCCATGTCTCAGCTGCCCCGAGCAGGGCACTCCCGATCCCGCGCCTGCGATGATTCTCCTCCACCACGAATCCGCCGAGCTCCCCGAACGGGTTCGATTCTACTCGCATGGCAATGTACACGTGGATCCAGCCGACTACCGACCCATCCTCCAGGCAGGCGACGAGCACTCGATGCTCCGGCGAAGCCTCCATCATTCGCGGCCGGGTATCCGAACTGGCTCGAAAGACTGGCGAGTATTGTCGTGTCGCCGACCGTGGCTGCGCGGACCTCCCCGTTCATTCTCATATCGCCTCCGTTCCGCGTCAGCAACATCATCACCGGACATGGTGACGTCCTCGAGGCCAGCCTCCCGGTCAGACAGATCCGCTCTCGGCAGCTCTCCGAAGGGTTCGTCTCAAGGCCGTCCGAAGGCAAGTCCACGGCAAGCGGTCTTGCCGGATTGTGTGTACAGTTGTCTTGACATTATGTATAGCTACCTGTACATTTTGGTATGGGCGAAAAACACGACGTACGGAATCACGTGAAGCGCCACCGGCGCCAGCTGCACGACATGACGCAGCAGGAGCTGGCCGAGCGTGTCGGAGTCACCCGTCAGACGATCCTTTCGATCGAGCGGGGGCGATACAACCCATCCGTCGGACTCGCTCTAAGACTCTCCGAGGTGTTCGGCGTTCCCGTGGAAGAACTTTTTGAGATCGAACTGGAGACAGGCAATGGCTGACCCGACCAACGGGAGAGCACTCCCCGCGCCCGCCGGACTGATCGCTGGTGCTCTGGTCATCGTGGGCGTTCTTCTGTGGATGTTCGTGAACAAGGGTCTGCTCGTCGTTGCGGGTCTCGGAGCGTTTGGACCGGGAATCCTCCGGGAGCTCGGCTGGCTCAATGACCAGGACGAATTTCAGCGGCAGGCCGCGCGCCGGGCCGGGTACCATGCCTGGCTGGTCGGAGGTCTGGCCGCCGTCCTCATTCTCTCCGTGCTCCAGTGGGGAAAGCAGGGCGCCGAGGTTTCGATTGAGTGGATCGGGCTGATCCTGGCTCTCATGTGGCTGACCTGGCTGTTCAGCGCTCTGCTGACCTACTGGGGCGCCAGGCGGACGACGACTGTCGTGCTGCTGATCTTCGGATCCTTCTGGCTGGTGTTCGGAGTGGCGACGATCATCAGCGAAGCGGCCCAGGGCAGGACCGCTTCCAGCCTGCTCACGAACCTGCTGGGGGTGCTCGCGGGAATCACGATCGTAGGACCGTTCTTCCTCGGTGCCTGGGCCGTGCACAGGTGGCCCAGGATCACGGGGAGCGTGCTCGTCGCCGTAGCCTCCCTGTTCACATGGCAGTTCGGTCCGTGGGGCAAGGACGACTGGTCCACGCAGCTCCTCACCCTGACGCTCCTGGCGCTTCCTCTGCTGGCGTGCGGGGTCGCCCTGCTGCGGGATGGTCGATCGGAGGAATCATGACGTCTCCCGATCGGGTGCATCGAGGCGCCCTTCTGGCAGCGGTCCTGTTCGCCGCCCTGCCCTGGGTCGGCTGCAGGAAGATGAGTGAGTTGATCGAAGATGAATCCGTGGGAATGAACGGCGGATTCGAACACGCGCGAGATGGCGTGCCCGTCAACTGGCTCGTGTACAACTCCGAGACCGTCAAGGAAGGTGGCGATTTCGACATCATCCTCGACACGAAGGACTTCAAGGAGGGACGGCAGTCCCTGAAGTTCCTGATTCGCGAGTGCTCGGCAATCGGGGGGTGGCATTCGCCCGGGATCGCCCGGGAGTACCCCGCGCTCTCCGGAGAAACGTATCTGATCAGTCTCTGGGTCAAGGGCGAAGGAAGCGCATACCTGGTGCGCATCGGCGGCGTAGACGCCTGGAACGGCGACTACGAGACGGTCGACTCTTTCGATCCCGCGTCGGACGGCTGGAAGTTGGTCGAATACGAGTTCACGACGCCCGGCGAGTACGAGACGATCCGATTCGAACTGAACGCGCTCTCGCCAGGTAGCCTATGGGTTGACGACGTCCGGATCGAGCTCGTCGATCAGGGCAGTAGCGGTCGTCCCACTTCGGGATCCCAAAACCGATCAGACCGCCGACCAGCCTACACCATGTAGAATTCCCAGGCGATTCGATCCGGATCTTTGAACGCCACGTAGTTCTTGCCGAGCGCGTCGTCGAACTTCACACCGGTGTTCTCGACACCGGCATCGGCGAGGGCTCTGGCGACCCTCTCGAGCTCCTGCTCGTCTTCGCAGCCGATCGCCAGGTGATCCAGTCCGACACGGTGAGGATTGAACACGTCGTTCGCCGGCATCCCCTCGTCGGGCCCGCGGATTCCGATCGCATTGCCACCGGCCAGGAAGATCAGAAGTCCGGGGACCTCGAGTGCCACGGGGAATCCCAGCGTCTCCTTGTAGAATCGGGCCGAACGGTCGAAGTCGCTGACTCGAAGTGCCACGTGGTGAACGCCGGGAGTGCTGATGTTGATTCCCATTCTGAGAGCCTTCCTTCTTGGGGTCAGGAGCAGACGAACGAGATCCGGACCTGAAAGGGGAATCTCGTCTACTGGTACTTGATCGCGTAGTAGATCACGTAGAACCACGAGAACACGCCATGTACGATCGCCCAGATGATCGATTTGTTCGCGGTCCACGAAATCGCGATCGCGAGAGCGGTTCCAAATCCGATACCCGCCCTGGCTACGTCCTTCGAACTCGACATCTTTCGGTCACCCACATCTTCCTCCCTGCTTTCTGGATACTAGAACACGACGCCGAGCACTCGGAGGCAGAGACGACAGCTAGTTCGGGTCTGCTTCTTCGATCATGGATCGGACACTCGATCGGGCCAGTCCTGTGAATCGATGGCTTCTAGGGTGGGCACGATCAATTCCGCCCAGCTTTCGCCGTCGTCAAAGTAGAACGCGCCGAGGATGACCATGAACGACGTCCGGCCGCGACA
>JAENXO010000418.1 GCA_016649455.1 Gemmatimonadota bacterium
CTCGCCCGGGTCTCGGGTTGTGACGCCCACGTCCAGTCCCGGTTCAGGTCGAACAGGTAGTGATTGAATCGGCCTCCAGGCCAGGGCTGGTGGTGCTCCGCCGATGAAGGCTCAGAGTTCGGCTCCAGACCCTGAACCGAACGGTACCACTGTACGTAGCGGTCTCTCCCATCCGGATTCGCGGCGGGATCGATGACCACGATCAATGAATCGAGGACCCCTGAGCCGGCACTCGTCCCGGATGCGAGATCCCACGCGGTCCACAACGCCGCTTCCGTGGAGGAGCTTTCGTCGCCGTGCACCCCATAGGTGAGCCACACGACCGCCTTCTCCCGATGCGCGATCTCCGATGCGTCGCTCGACGGGAGTTCGGGATCCGACAGCCGGGCGAGGGACTCGAGACTTCGATCCACCTGCTCCAGGGTTTCGGCCCGGCTCAGAACGAGGAGCAGCAGAGGTCTTCCTTCCGGAGTAACACCGTAGCGTCGAAGCTCCACCTCGTCCGAGGCGGCCGCGAGGACCTCGGCATAGCTCTGGACTGAGCTGATGTCGGTGAACCTCTCGCCGGGCTCGATGCCGAAGAAATCGCCTGGCGAGGGAATACCCTGTGCGCAAACCGGGGTCGCACCCGGAATCCCCAGCGCGAGACTGATCGCGCCGATGCGAACCACAGCGGAGATGCCTGAGAGGCCGCCAGGAATCCGGAGCTTTAACATGGAAGAGCCGCGGTTGTCGGTGAGTGGAGACCCACCGGCGATGTCCGGCGGCATCGGGTCAAACCTATCCTGCACTACTCGCGGGTTCAACGAGCGAATCCGTGTCTCGTTGACACGCCCGGGTTCGGTGTCTAGCCTCCGCCTCATGACCTCGACATCTCGACTCGGCTATCTCGCGCTCATTCTATCTCTCGTCACGGGCTGTGACGAGCGTGCGGCGAGAGAGGACGTCACTCTCCCGATCCCCGAGGATTCGTACGTCGGGGTAATGGCTGAGCTGGCCCGGGTTCGGCGTCGACCACCTCCCGCCCGGGGCCAGCTCGAGCGAGATCGCCTCGCGGACTCCGTGCGAACGGAAGTACTGGAACGTCATGGTGTAACGGCAGTCGAGATTGTCGAATTCGCCGATGCGGTAGGCGCCGATCCCGGCAGGATGCAGGATATCGCCGAGCGGATCGAAGCACTCGCCGATTCACTCGAGGCCGGTTCCGTTCAGCCAGATTCCATCCGGGCGGATTCAGTCGTGATCCGTGCCTCGGAAAACTCTGCCGAGGAGCCGGGCGCTGACCCGGAGACCAGGTTCGGAAACCCTGACCTCGCACCCCCCGCTGATTCGTCGGTTCAGGTCGAGTCTCCAACCGCAGCGGACACCGCCGGTGAAATTGAACCCGCACTTCAGACGGATTCGGCTGCTCCACGACCCCGGCCGAGCGATGCCGGTCCTCGGCGGCGGCGCCCGTCGAGGCCAGCCACGCCGGACAGCACGAACGCGGAATCGAACGACGGTGTGAAGCTGAACCAGACCGGCGCTGTCTGAACGACAGGGAAACCGCGGTTGCACGGCCGTCTGATCGTGGTAGCTTGGTGGGTCTGAGACAGACGCGGAGCGACTGGTCCGCGCCGAACGAGACAACGTCCGGCCACGCTCCCTCCAGCATACACACCCTCGAGAAGGTCCGTGGACTCCCGGGAGACACTGGATTCACACGAGCGAGTAGACACAGATCCACCGGGTCGAGCTGCCAGATTCCTGGCACGCATCGGCCACGGCGGGCTCACTGCTGCGCGCCATCTGGGTCGGGCCGGGATTCTTGCGGCCGCAACATTCGTGTCCTTGCTCAAGCCGCGAGAGTACCGCCGCGAGGCATTCATCCAGGCCAAGAAAATCGGGATCGACAGTCTGCCTCTGGTGCTTCTGGTCGCGGCACTGAGCGGGTCGATCCTGGCCCAGCAGAGCGGTTATCAGTTCACTGAAATTCCGCTGTGGGTCGTGGGCAATACGGTCGCCGCCGGAATGCTCACGGAGCTCGCCCCTCTGCTGTCTGCCATCATCATGGCCGGGCGCGTAGGCTCCGGAATCGGGGCCGAGCTGGGGACAATGAAGGTCACCAACCAGATCGACGCTCTGCGCACGCTCGGCCGGGATCCGGTCACGGAGCTCGTCGCGCCGCGCGTCGTCGCCGGGGCGGTCATGATGCTTCCGATCGTGATCTTCGCGAACATCGTCGGTATCTGGAGCGGCTGGCTGTCGGCGATCGCGCTGCTTCCGATGACGACGCACGAGTACATCTACGGCGTCCAGAATTACTACCATGCCGCTTCCCTGATCTTCTCACTCGTCAAGGGTTTCTTCTTCGGCATTACGATCACCTTCACGGCCTGCTACGTCGGACTGCAGGCCGAAGGCGGCGCGGCCGGAGTCGGGCGCACCGCGACGAACGCCGTGGTGTCGATCATCGTCGCGATCATGATCCTCGACGTGGTCCTCGCCCCGCTGTACAAGGCGTTCCAATGAGCCCCGGAGGATTCGCCGAATGATCGAGATCCGGGGCCTTCGCAAGGTGTTGAACAACAAGGCCGTGCTGGACGGGGTCGATCTCGACATCCACGAAGGCATGAGCCTGGTGATCATGGGCCCGTCCGGGACCGGAAAGAGCGTGCTGCTGAAGCATATCGTCGGCCTGTTCGATCCCGACGATGGGGAGATCCTCGTCGAAGGAATGTCCGTTCCGAAGGCCGGTGGCAAGGAGATCAAGGAGATCCGCTCCAAGATCAGCTACGTATTTCAGAACTCGGCCCTGTTCGACTCGCTGACTGCCGGACAGAACATCCAGCTCGGGCTGTCTGAGGAGCACTGCCGAAAAACTTACGCTCACACGGACCCGCTGGTA
>JAENXO010000637.1 GCA_016649455.1 Gemmatimonadota bacterium
GACCCCGGACCTGACGCTGGCCGGCAGCGGACGCCTGCTGTTCGTGGACCTGGGTGGCGGACGTCATCGACTCGGCGGCTCAGCGCTGGCTCAGTGTTTCGGCCAGATCGGAGACGAGTCGCCCGACCTCGATGATCCGGGTGTGCTCGAGCGGGCTTTCGGGGTTGTCCAGCTGCTCCTCGATGATGGCGTCATCCGGGCGGGACACGACCGGAGCGATGGCGGACTCGTGACCACGCTGCTGGAGATGGCGTTCGCCGGGAACCGGGGAATCGCAATCGATCTCCCGTTTGCTCCCGCAGATTCCATCCCGGTTCTGTTTTCCGAGGAGCTCGGGCTCGTGATGGAGGTGGACGCGGCGGACGTCGAATCAGTGCTGGCCGATTTCGCGGGAGCGGACGTCCCGTGCCTGGAGATCGGCCGTGTCACGCACGGTCAGAGGATCGAGATCCGGTTGAGTGGTGAACAGGTCCTCGAGGGCGACGTCCGCGAACTGCGCGATGCCTGGGAGTCCACGAGCTTCGCCCTCGACGCGCTGCAGGCCGATCCGGCCCTCGTGGCAGAAGAGCGGGACGGTCTCCGGACGAGGACCGGACTGAACTTCAACATCCCGTTCGACTACGCGCCGTGTGCCGCAGAACTGCTTGAATCGGAGTCGAAGCACCCCGTCGCGATTCTGCGCGAGGAAGGATCGAATTCCGACCGGGAGATGGCGTCCGCGTTCTTCGCGGCTGGATTCGACCCGTGGGACGTGACGATGACCGACCTGCTCTCCGGCCGCGTCCGGCTGGATGCGTTCAGGGGCGCGGTGTTCGTGGGTGGATTCTCGTACGCCGACGTGCTGGACTCGGCGAAGGGCTGGGCGGGCGTGATCCGGTTCCACGACGAGATCGCCACTCAGTTCGACGAATTCTACGCTCGCGCCGACACGTTCAGCCTTGGAGTATGCAACGGATGCCAGCTGTCGGCGCTGCTCGGCTGGGTGCCGTGGCGGGGAATCGAGATGACTCACCAGCCCAGATTCATCGGCAATGCATCGGGGCGGTTCGAGTCACGATTCGTGGCTGCCCGGGTCGAAGCGAGCCCGTCGATCCTGCTGCGCGGGATGGAGGGCGCAAATCTCGGGATCTGGAGCGTGCACGGAGAGGGCCAGGCATTTTTCCCGGACTCCGGGATCCTTGACCGCGTCGAGGCCGAAGGGCTCGCCCCTGTCCGCTTCGTGGACGACGAAGGCTTGCCTACCGAGCGGTATCCGTTCAATCCGAACGGCTCGGCGCGGGGAATCGCGGCGCTCTGCTCTCCGGACGGCCGCCACCTGGCGATAATGCCTCACCCGGAGCGGGCGTTCCGGCTCTGGCAATGGCCGTGGCTCCCGTCGGACCTGAGGGACGAAATGCAGGCCGCGGCTGTGCATGGGGAGGCGGCGCCGTCTCCGTGGTTCCGGATGTTCACCAACGCGCGGGAGTGGTGCGACGAGACTGGTTGAGCACCCGTCACGGATTCTACATGTAGGAATCTGCCGCGCGATCAAGGGTCGCGGGCCGCCGCCGATCGCGGCTTCAGCCTGAGGTCCTGGAAGTCGTAGCTGAAGTCCACGGCAGGAGACGCGGGGA
>JAENXO010000126.1 GCA_016649455.1 Gemmatimonadota bacterium
ACTGGATCGGTCCGGACAGGTGTTCGTCGTGCACGATCGAATCGAGACGATCGGGACCATCGCTCAGCGGGTGCAGCAGCTCGTGCCTGACGCCCGCATCGCGGTGGCTCACGGCCGGATGCCGGAGCGTGAGCTGGAGCACGTGATGGACCGTCTGCTGGATCAACGAATTGACGTGCTCGTCTCTACTTCGATCATCGAGAACGGGTTGGATATTCCGACCGCGAACACCATGATTGTGCACCGGTCGGACCGTTTTGGCCTGGCGCAGTTGTATCAACTGCGCGGCCGCGTCGGACGATCTCATCAACGGGCATACTGCTACCTTCTGATTCCACCGGCGGCAACGCCGGACGCCATCCGGCGATTAAGAATCCTCGAGCACCACACAGAGCTCGGTTCCGGGTATCGCGTGGCACTCAAGGATCTGCAGCTCCGCGGGGCGGGAAACCTGCTCGGAGGCGCCCAATCGGGATTCGCCCACGCAGTAGGATTCGACACCTACCAGAGGTTGCTGCAGCGAGCGGTACAGAGGCTCAAGGGCGAAGCCGTGGATGAGAAGCGGACTCCGGCGCAGGTCTCGGTTGAAGGAGAAGCCCTTCTGCCGGACGACTATATTGCGGGCTCCGATCAGAAGCTGCATCTGTATCGCCGGCTTGCCCGGGCGGAGCAGAGAGCGGAAATCGACGCTCTCCGTGCTGAACTCGAGGATCGGTTTGGACCCGTGCCGGCCCCCGCGGACCGTTGGCTCGAAGCAGCCCGGCTCAAGCTTCTGGCGGGAAAGCTCGGAATCGAATGGGTTGCCGTTTCGGATCAGAAAGCCCGCCTCACTTTCCGTTCTGACGCGGTGCCTCGCCTCGCGAGATTGAGCCAGGCGTTCGGTGACAGACAGATCACAGTTGAAGTGCGCCGGACTCAACCGTTATCCTTACTGCTTGTCCGCGCCGGGGTGGAGCCGCTCCCTCCGACGCTGGTAGAGGCTCTCGAACTGCTGGCGACCGATCCGGTCGCCTGACGGATGAGACCCGACCGAACCTGATGGGATACCCGAGGCGTATGAAACGAACTCATGGAGTCCAGGTCCTTGCTTTCTTCGTGGTCGTTGGACTATCGGCATCGTGCCGGGAAGTCGACGACGCCCTGACTGCACACTCACGACCGGCAGCGACAGCCGCGGGCAGTGATCTGAGCGCGAGCACGCTCGGCCGAATCATGGCGGAGTCACCGATTCCCGATTCCGGCCTGACGGCAGGAATCGCAGAACTAGTCGCCCGCTTGTGGGCCGACTACGTCATTCTCGCCAACCTGTATCTGGAGCCTGACACGACGCAGAGCGTCGACTTCACGCCGCTCCTCGACGAAGGGCGTTACTTTGCCAAGCTGGCGGTTCAGCGTTTCCGGGACAGCATTCTCGCCCTGGATCAGGACCCCACTGAGGAAGATGTCCGGGAGTACTTCGATACTTACAAGCCGTTTAATCGACTCGATCTTCGGAGAATCGTGATCCCGGTCCCGGCAGATGCTTCCGAGGAAGTCCGGGACAGCCTGTACGCGGAAGCATTGGTACTTCGCGAGCGTCTCGCGGGAGGCGCCGACTTCGTGGAGGTGGCGCGCGAACGGAGTGGCGAGCCCCAGTCGACTCGGGGCGTAGTCCATTCCTTTCAGGGACACGAGTCCGTCCCCGAGGTCGCGGACAGTGCTTTGTTCAGTATGCGTCCGGGTGAGATCAGCCCGGTGTTCGCCACATCTGAAGCGATGTTCATCTATCGGGTAGAGCAGGTCCAGATTCCCGAGTTTGACCAGGCTCGACAGATGACGTTCGATCGAATCGTTGAGGAACGGTCGGCGGAGCGCCAGGCCAGTATCGCGGACTCCCTGCTCGGCGCTGCAAATCGTTCGGTTCAGGACGGCGCGCCAGAGGCCGCGATGAGAATCGCCAGCGAGATCGACATGGCGGAGAATTCGATCCAGGGATCCACACCACTGGTCAGATTCACTGGCGGTTCGTTGACGGCGGACGATCTCCGGCGGCTGTTTCAGGCGATGCCGAGTCTTCGGGACGATTTCGCCCTGGCCACGGAATCCGAGGTCGAGGAATACCTGCTGGAACTGGCGACCGACGAGGTGCTCGTTCAGGCAGCCGAGGCGACGGGTTTCGGACCGAGCGAGCAGGATCGGGAAGAGCTCCAGCTATCCATGGCATCCCGGTTGGCCGGGATCGCTACCGAATTCGAGATCACTCACGATCTGGTCACGAACTCGTCCTTCCGCATGCCGATCGCGAGCGAGAGATTCATCCACAAAGTTCTGCTGGTACAGAGACCTGTTCCCTGGCTGTCCGAGTTCCGCTACGTGCTGGACGACTACCCGGCCGATGTGTATGAACGCGGCGCAGAGGCCGCATCTCGATTGGCCCGGGATCTCCGTGAACTGAGCGACCGTGACCTGGGAACGACCACAGAGAGCCCGGGAGACCAGACCGAGCAGGTCGAAGACGCGGGACCTGACGGGGCTGAGAGCTCGCCAACATCCGACGACGTCGAACCGGAGAGCGTCGGTTAATGGCTTTACTTCAAGGGCGCCCACGACAGACAGCCGTCGGGGCAGCGGCGGTTCTTCTTCTCTCCGCCTCCGGCGCCACCCACGCGCAGGAGCCGACCGGGCGGGCACAACCGTCGCAGTCCCGGTCGGATACTGTCGAAGTGGTGGACCGGATCGTGGCGGTCGTGGGTGACACCGCGATCCTGTACACGGAGATCCTGGAATCTCTGTTGCAGCTCAAAGCGGAGGGGGCAGATATTCCGGATCCGGGGACTCCCGCATTCGACTCCGTCGCGAGAGTCACGATCGAACAGCTCGTGGATCGGCTCATTCTCCTCCAGATGGCGAAGCAGACGGAGCTACAGGTCGCTCCGGAGATGCTGGACGGTGAGACGGACCGCCGCTTTCAGGAAGTCCGAAACGGGTTTCCTTCCGCCACCGCGTTCCAGGAAGCAGTGCAGAGTTCCGGCCGAACGCTGGTCCAGTACCGACAATTCCTGCGCAGCCAGGTCCGGGCGCAGATCCTGATCGACCAGTTCGTGCGCCAGAGCCGGGAGAGTATGCCTCCCGTGATCATATCCGAGGCGGAAATACAGGCCTGGTTCAGCGACAACCTCGAGGGACAGACAAGGCCCGCCAGCGTCAGCTTCGAGCAGATCGTGGTGGAGCCAGAAGCCGGCCAGGAGGCCATGGACAGCGCACGTGCGGAGGCTGAACGAGCGCTGGAGGAACTCCGCAGCGGTGAAGAGTTCGAAGTCGTGGCGCGGAGCTATTCCGACGACCTGTCGAATCGGGATACGGGTGGCGACCTCGGGTGGGTTCGTCGCAGTCAGCTGGTACCGAGATTTGCCCAGGCCGCCTGGGCTGCGCGAACCGGCACTCCGATCGGTCCCGTGCTGACGCGATTCGGATACCACATCATCCAGGTCGAGAACACCCGGGGTGGTGAGAGGAAGATCCGTCATATCCTGATTCGACCGGAAATGGGACCTGAGGACACGGAGCGAGCGCGAGTGCTCGCCGTGGCCCTGGCCGACAGCGTCCGGGACGGGTTCTCAGTGGTCGAGCTTTCCGAGCGCCATGGAATCGAGGAAATTCCGGTCAGGGTACCGGAGATTCCGTTTGACGAGCTGGAACAACGGCTCGGTCCGGTCTACGCCGAGGCGCTGTCAGACCCGATCCCGGGGGAAGTTTCCGGTCCGGTCGAACACTCGAACCTGATCCCTGACCGAACGGTCTTCGTGATCATCCGCGTTACGGAGTACAGGCAGCAGGGAGCGTGGGAGCTCGATGAGATCCGCGAGCAGGTTCGCGAGCGCCTGACCTTCGAAAAGGGTTATGAGCGTTTCGTGGAGGAGCTTCGCAACGACGTCTACGTCGACATGCGATTCTGACTGTCTCTGACGGGCGCTTGAGACCGTGATGACCCGACGCTCTGGTCCACCAGTTGTGGGAATCACACTCGGAGACCCGCGGGGCATAGGGCCTGAGGTCGTCGCTGGGGCTCTTGCCGCAGGTGCCGGAACCGGACGTGCTCGCTTTGTCCTGATCGGTCCCGAAGGTCTGGTCCCGGTATCGAACGGAGGACTGGCAGATCTCGACGGGGTGGAGTTCGACGGTATCGGGACGTGGCAGGGAGGAGACCGGACCGAAGCCGGGGCGATCGCCGCAGCAGCGATCGAGCGCGGCATCGAGCTTGCAATGCGTGGTGAAATCGACGGACTCGTGACGGCCCCGATCTCCAAGGAAGCGATTTCTGCGGCCGGCTATCCGTTTCCGGGACACACCGAGTTCCTGCGGGATCGGACGGGGGTTCCGGATGTCACGATGGTAATGGCGGCGGAGCAGACTCCTCTCGGTGGACCCCTGAGGCTGGCCCTCGCTACCGTGCACATTCCGCTGCGATCTGTCCCCGATCTCATCACCGAGGACCTCCTGGTGCGGCGTGCGACGATCGCCGCGCACGGCCTGCGGGACTGGTGGGGAATTCTCGAGCCGCGCCTTGCCTTCGCCGGACTCAACCCCCACGCTTCGGAAGGAGGACTGTTCGGCGACGAGGAGGAGCGCGTGTTTCGCCCGGCCATTCGGCGTCTGGTGGACGAGAAGGAGGTCGAGGCCTGCGGTCCGTTTCCCGCCGACACGGTCTTTCGGAAATGCATCGCCGGTGAGGTGGACCTGGTCGTCGTGCCGTATCACGACGTGGGACTCGCCGTACTCAAGACTCTCGCGCCGGAAGCAGGCATCAACGTGACGACGGGGCTCCCGTTTCCGCGCACCTCACCGGATCACGGCACGGCTTTCGATATTGCGGGCCGCGGGATAGCCGATCCACGCTCGATGGCAGCCGCCATCGAAGCCTGCATCGATTTCTGCGAGCGGCATCGCCGCGAACCGGAGAGCGAATGATCCAGTTCCGATCCGTGACGAAGCAATTCGACCGCTCAGATCCGGCCCTGACGGACGTCTCGTTTCACGTCCGAAAGGGAGAGTTCGTGTTTCTCACCGGCCCGTCGGGCGCGGGGAAGACGACGATCCTGCGGCTGATTCACATGCAGATGATGCCCTCGGAAGGGGAAGTCAGGGTTTCGAAGTTCAGTTCGCGCAAGATACGGCGGCGGGAGATCCCGGATCTCAGGCGGCGAGTTGGCTACGTATTCCAGGACTTCCGTCTGCTGGAGGATCTCTCCGCGGCGGAGAACGTCGCTTTCGTCCTGGAGTGCACGGGCACCCCGAGGGCCAAGATCGAACCCCGGGTTCAGCGACTGCTCGGTCAGGTCGGCCTGGTCGCTCGCGGCCGGTCACTGCCGAGAGAGCTGTCGGGCGGAGAGCAGCAGAGGGTCGTGATCGCCAGGGCTCTGGCGACCGAACCGATCGTGCTGCTTGCGGATGAGCCGACCGGAAACCTGGACGAGCGTGCCACCGCCGGTGTGTTCGACCTGTTCAGGACGATCAACGCGGCGGGCACATCGGTGGTAATGGCAACGCATGACGCGGAACTGATCCGGCGGCATCCCTCGATTCGGGTCATCGAGCTCGAGGCAGGAGAAGTCGTATTCGATTCCGGCAGCGCCGGAGCGGACGCATGAGGAGCCTGCGTGACGCGGCGCAGGGCATCCGGCGGGCCCCTCTCCTCAGCGGACTGTCGATCACGGCTATCGGTCTCAGTCTGTTCATCATCGGGATGTTCGCGCTCACCGCCCACAACATCGATGAGGCGCTCGTCGGCGTGGAGTCGCGCGTCGAGGTGGTCGCCTACCTGGAGGAGGGTACGTCCAGCGAGGTCGTGTCCGTCGCTACCAGTGAGATCGAGGGATTTCCGGAGGTCGAGCAGGTTCATTTCGTCTCGAAGGTCGAGGCCCTGTACGACGCCTCGCGCGAGCTGACCGAATTCTCGGACGTATTTTCAGATCTCGAGGTGAATCCCCTGCCCGCTTCGTATGAGATCAAGCTGCGGGACGGGTCCCGGACACCGGAAGACGTGGAACGAGTCGCGGAGCGACTGCGCGGATACGAATTCGTCGAAGAGGTCCGCTACGGGCGCGAGTGGGTCGACAAGGTCTACGCGCTCCGGCGGATCGCGGGGGGTGCGGCGCTCGCGCTCGGTGGAAGCTTCGCTCTCGGCGCGATCCTGCTCATCGGAATCGCGGTCCGCATGGCGGTCCTGGCGCGGAGCCGGGAGATCGCGATCATGCAGACAGTCGGTGCGACCGATTCCTACATCCGGCGACCGTTTCTCATCGAGGGACTGCTGACCGGACTCGCCGGAGGACTGCTGGCTCTCGGGTTGACCTGGCTCGTCTACGCCGCGGTCGATCGAACCCTGCTCTCCCTCTCCTGGCTGCCGGACCTGTGGATCGCTCTCGGGCTCATCCTCGCGGCGCTGTTGGGCGTGGTCGCGGCCGGTCTTGCCGTGCGAAGGGAGATTCGCAGGATAGAGGCCTTCTGAGATGATCCGGCGGATCAATTCCCGGGTCCGCGCCACTCGTCGTTTCGCGCGCCCCGTCTCACAACGTAGCCGCCATCGAGCCGGGCGGCTGACTCTTCTCCTCGGGTTGGTGACTTGCGTGGCCCTTCCCCGGCCGGTGCTCGGGCAGGAGGAGATCCGCGAGCGAATCCGGGAGAGCCAGCAGAGGCTCGAGCAGATCCGCCGCGAACGGCAGGACCTTACGATCGAGGCCGGCCAGCTCCGCGGCCAGGTGCACAACGTCTCCGAAGAGATCCGCAACATCGAGGCACGGATCGGATCGACCTCGAGCCTTCTTACCGAGCTGGATGTGCAGATCTTCGCGTACGGGGAGCAGGTGGACATCACGACCCGCGACATGCTACACACGCGCGATGAACTCGAACTCCGGCGCACAGAGCTCGAGGAGCGCCTGCGAGAGATCTACCAGAGAGGAGAGCTGCACTCGTTTCAGGTGCTGTTCGAGGCGCGATCGTTCGGCGAGCTCCTGAGCCGGTACAAGTATCTTCATCTCGTTGCACGCTACGATCGATTGCTGGTCGGTCAGGTGCGGGAACTCGAGGAAAAGCTGTCCGAGCAGCGGGAGCAGCTCGCCAGCGAGTATGCCCGGCTCAGCGCACTCCGGATGGAAAAGGCGCGGGAGATTGGGGATCTGGAACGGCTGGAAGGACAGCGACAACGCCGACTGACGAACGTCCAGGCGCGCGTCTCGCAGACGGAGACGCGGCTGTCGGCACTGGAGATCGAAGAAGAGAGACTGGGGGACCTGCTGGCCGAGCTCGACCGGGCGCGGCGTGAA
>JAENXO010000651.1 GCA_016649455.1 Gemmatimonadota bacterium
AGCGGTCGAAGTGAGTGGACGAGACTTCATCATGCTCCCTCCGGTAGGCCCGTCTCGTTGCGTTTTGGGCCGCAAACGCGGAGTTCCGAGCCGGTTATCGGGCGGTCCCCCGGATCGCCCGTTCTCGTACCTTCTCTAACTACACGACGAGCCACACGCGGATCCGGTCACAAATCGACGATCAGCAGGATCGTTGACAGTGGGACGCCACGTCCAGACACTTCGCAACATGCGATCAGTGCAAGAGAAAGGCCTCGGGGCGCGGATTCAGGGCCAGATAGTGGATCCGGAGGAGAAGCGGCGCTACGTGCGCCGGCTATTCGGGGGAATTGCGGGCCGTTACGACCTGACGAACGACGTGATGTCGGGCGGACTGCACCGTCGCTGGAAGCAACTTGCCTTGCAGATCGCCGATATCCGGGAGGGACACGTACTGCTCGACCTGGCGGCGGGAACCGGCGATTTCGCGCTCCGGGCGGCCCGGGAAGGACGGGTCGAACGAGTGATCGCCGGCGATCTTACGCTGGAGATGCTGCGCGCCGGAAAGACCCGGGAGCACGCGGAGGCCGTGGACTGGTTAGCCTGCGATGCCCTGTCATTGCCGTTTGCCGACCGGACCGTGGACCGGGTGGTGGTCGGATACGGGTTGAGAAACTTCGTGGACCTTCCTCAGGGGTTGTCCGAGATTCGCCGGGTCCTGCGTCCGGGAGGCAAGCTGGTGGCGCTCGACTTCGGCCGGATCGAGCCGAAATGGCTGGACGGGCTGTACCTGCGCTACCTCGAGATTTCGACCTCCGTGGCCGGGTGGGCCCTGCATCGAAACGTCGAGTCCTATCGCTACATCCCCGAGTCACTCCGGACCTATCCGGCACAGCGAGGCGTGACGGAACTAATGCAGCGACTCGGGTTCGTGCATTGTGGCCACCTCGATCTGGTCTACGGCGCCATGGCCATCAATTTCGGAGAGATCCCGGACTGACCGGTGAGGCGTCAGCCTTCCCTCTGTTTCCAGATCGTCAGCTGTTTATGGCCGGTCTCACTGCTCTCGAGCCGGGTAGTCAGCGTGTCTCCGTCCACAAGCTCGAGGTCGTCGCGCATCTCCTGGGGAATCGTGATTCGACCGCCGCTCCCGACGGTGACGGTGGAAAAGTACATGACGCGGTAAATGGCCATGCTCGCTCCCTCCGGGGGTGGAACTCGGGCGGACCGGAAAGCCACAGGGTCGCTGGGCAGTCTCCGGCGCAGGTGAATCGTCCGTAAGTTTACATTATAGCACACTCTCTGCCCTCGCGGGAACAGGCCCCGCCCGTCTCCGGCCCGGGAGCCGCTCCGCTTGCCGGGCGTCCGTCGTGTACCGAAGATGCCGATCTGCCGGTCTTACTGTTTCAGGAGAGAAAATCCTCGGTGAATGAACCGGTGATTCGACTGCAGGGAATCGAGAAGAGCTTCGCCTCGACGCGGGCCGTGGAGGATCTGTCGTTCGAACTTCCGAGGGGCTCGATATGCGGCCTTCTGGGCCCGAACGGCGCCGGCAAAAC
>JAENXO010000215.1 GCA_016649455.1 Gemmatimonadota bacterium
CGCAAGCAGCGAGGCCGAACGTAGCCAGGCTGGCCAGCACGAGCGCCCCCCGGGTCCTGTTGCCGCGGATTCCGTCTCCCCTGCGTCCCATTGTTTCCTCCCCGTTTTCACGACCGCTCAGGCCGTATTCCATACGCCCCATACGTGGGATCGTTGCTTTCGAGAGATTAGACGCGGCGCTGCACCGATTCATTCCCCCGGTGCCGCGACAAGGCGTTTCGCGCCGGTTCATTGCGGCAACAGGCAGATCTTGCAGTCGGGGACGTCGACCGGTGGAAAATCCATAATCATTATTCACTTTATCTCATCTATAGCAACCATCTATTGTTCAAACAGTTACGGATGCCACACAGATTGGATGCAAATCGGGGCCGTGAGGGTACGAGTTTTGCCACTCCAGATCGCGGCGCCCACAAACGCAAAGGAGAGCGCGTTGAGCGACTCCAAGTGTAAAATCTGCGGCGGACCCGTGTCTTCGGGATTGCGCTACTGCAACGACTGCGATTTTCAGCAGCGTACGGATGGTTCCGCATCCAGGTCGAAAGCCGAGCACGCGCACAAGCCGAGACCGCAGGCGGAGCGGGGCTCGCTGTCCATCTTCCTGCTCGTCTTCCTGGTCGCGTCAGCCGGAACGATCGGGATGGGACTCACGGCCATGCCCGGAGTCTCGATACCTGGCCTTCGCGCGACGCTCGGCATCGGGGCGCCTGCACCGGAAGAGACTGCCCGGGACTGGGGAGAACTCCGGTCCGTCAAAACGCGAGTGCGTGTCAGGGCGGCCCGAAACACGAACAGCGAGATCGTGGGAATGCTCGAGGTCGGCGAGACCGTGCGAGCACACTTCCTCGAGGACAACTGGTACGCCGTATTCCACGCGGATGTCCGGGAGGACGACCCGAGCGCGGCGATCGGCTACGTCTACGCCCCGCTTCTCAAGCCGGTCCCGGACGAAACGATGGCCGCCTCGAGCTGAGTCAAGGCCGTTCAGGCATCTTCCCCCTGTTCCGCCGGGGATTCCATCTCCGTTTCACCCGGCTTCGGCCGACTTTTGACCAGACCCATCGCCTCGAGCAGTGACAGCGTCGCATCGGTCACCGCATCGCTCGCTCCACGGACGCCCCGACCCACTCCCTTGCCGAGATCGGTGATCGCACCCGTCCCGACATCGACGAAATCGGTTCCAAGGTCCAGGGCCGCGCTGCCGGTCTGGCGCACGACCTTCCCCGTTCCGACGACTGCGGACTTCGTTCGGTCCACGGTCGCATCCGCCATGGCCCTGGCCAGCGTGCGGGTACCGGCCACCACGATTCCCCCCAGCATTCCCGCGGCTTCCACTGCGGCCGCCTGGCGCATGGATCGCTTCGGGGGCCGCACCATCGCGCAGCAATAGCGCTTGGTGATCACGCCCACCCGCAGCGACAGAAAGGCGTTCGCGGTGCCGGTGAGCACGGAATTTACCAGAATCGCGGTCGCGACCTGGAAGCCGGGAATCGCCGAGACCCCCGCTCCGACGACGCTCGATACGATAGGCTCGACCTGCGTGGCCACGTCCACGTCGTCCAGTTCTGCCGCCACGAAGGCCGTTCCGGCCACGTTCATGTACAGCTTGCCCATGTCCCGGATCGTCGGACGTTGCCAGTAGACGTGAGACACCCGCCACACGAGCCTCATCAGGGCCCCGAGCACCAGGAACGCATCCAGGCGGCCGCTCTGCGAAATGGCGGTCGACAGAAAGACCCCTCCCGAGACTACCTGGATCTCCTGGTCCGCCTCGGCTGAAAGCGATGAGAGCGCGGTCTCGATTTCCTCCCGCGATCCCAGGGAAAGGCCCGCCAGTCTAGGATTCCCGACCAGCCTGCGGCGCAGGCCGTTCAGGTATGCCTCGAATTCGGGTCCTTCGTCCACCTCGGGCGGCACCAGCGGCTCGGGAAGCCGCAGCAGCAGCACAGCGGGCACGAAAAGCAGCAGGACCCATGCCCCGATCAGGACCCAGAGGGTGACCCTGCCGGCCTCCTGGCTCAAGCCGGTGGACACCAGGTCGACGAAGCTCGCCGTCTGATTCACCATCAACAGCAGAAACCCGAGGACCAGAAACGAGAGAATCGCCCAGCCGAGACGAACGAACGTCCTGTCGACGGTGCCGGTCATGCTGCGTCTACGTCCTTTCCCGGGAACTCCATCCGTCCCGGCCGGACCTGCTCCGGCCATCATACGGACAGAACCGTCCATCGATCGTGCACCGGCGCGAGCGGCATCGCAACCTCCGTCCGTATGTTACCGATCACGTGACTCGGACTCGTTCCAGGAGCGGCTCGATGAGACGCCTCAGCCAGACGCAGATCAGTACGTTCCAGGCGTGCCCCCAGAGATGGAAACTGCGATATATCGACGGACGGAAGGAGCCCCCGAGCCCACCCCTCACCTTCGGGTCGGCCGTTCACTCGGGGCTGGAGACGTTCTACCGGAATCGGATCACAGGACCGGCGCCGCTGGACGAGGTCCTCGCCTCGTTCGATGCAGACCTCGATCCAGTCGCGTACGACTCCACGGAGAGCTTCGAGAGAGCCCGGGCAGACGGGCACGCGTTGCTGGAATCATGGTGCGGTAAGCACGCGCCAGACTTTCAGCCTGCGCTCGCGGTAGAGTTGGCCCTCCAGTATTCCATCGGCGAAGTCCCGATGATCTCGATCCTCGACCGGGTGGATGTCGGCGAGGACGGACGTGTTAGCATCACCGACTACAAGACCGGGAAGTTTTTTCTACGCGACAAGGCGCAGGAGTCACAGCAGCTGACCCTGTACCAGATCGCCGCCGAGGAGAAGCTCGAACGAGAGGTGGAGTCGCTGTCCCTGGTCCACGTCCCGTCGGATACGGAGTGGCGGGTTGCACGCCGGTCGCCCGCCGAGGTGGAATCCGTCCGGCGTCTCGTGCTGGAAATCGCACAAGCGATCGAGAACCAGGCCTTCGAGCCCCGAACGGGACGGCAGTGTGACTGGTGTCACGTGAAGCCCTGGTGTCCCGCGTACGCCGACGAGTTCCCGGAGAACTGGCCGCAGCAGCTCGACGCGGCGGTTCGCTCTCCCTCCGAAGTCGCGGAACTGGCCGATGCGCTCGGCGTGGCGGTGGCGGCGAAGCAGGAAACCGAAGAGCGGATTCGCACCGTGCAGGAGCAGCTCATCTCGTGGTTCGAGGCCACGGGCCAGCGGGCCGTGGCTGGATCGTCGTTCCGGGTGCAGGCGAGCCGGACCGAGAAGACGGCGCTCACCTGCAGTGATGACGAGCTTCGGGCCCTGCTGGAGCCGGCGGGCCTGTGGGGGGAGATCCTGGCACCGGCCTATCATCTGAAGACGAAGCTGCTGGACAGGCCCGAACTCCCGATGGAAATCCGCGGTGCCCTCGACGAGCGAAGCGAAGCCCGGGTGAGCTGGCGGCTGACCCCGCGCAGCCTGCCGACCGACGACGAAGGGAATCTGATCTGAGCACACTGCCGAACGGAGCGCCGGACATCCACTGGCACTCCCTGACATCGGAAGAAACGCTGTCGCTGCTCGAGACCGGTCCGGAGGGCCTTTCCGCATCGGAGGCCCGGCTGCGTCTGGAGAAGCTCGGCCCGAACCGGCTCGCCGACGCGGAGCGGGTATCTCCGCTCAAGCTGTTCGCGGCCCAATTCCAGAATCTGCTCATCGGGCTTCTGTTCGCCGCGGCCCTGCTGTCGTTGGCGATCGGACTGCTGCCCGGTTCGGATCCTCACACGACGGACGCCATCCTGATCATGGTGATCCTGGTGGCCAACGGCGTGTTCGGTTTCGCCCAGGATTATCGGGCGCAGACAGCGATCCAGGCGCTGAGAGAGCTGGCCGCTCCCGAGGCGACCGTGATCCGTGACGGTGCGCCGCGGCAGATTCCGTCGACCGAAGTCGTTCCAGGCGACCTTCTCACGTTCGCGCAGGGGGACCGGATTCCCGCCGACGCCCGGCTGCTGGACAGCGTCCACTTCGAGACCGACGAAGCCGCGCTGACGGGCGAGAGCAGGCCGGTCGCGAAGACCACCGATGTCCTTTCCACCGACACACAGATCGCGGATCGCAGAAACCTCGTGTTCAGCGCGACCAGCGCGGTGCGGGGCCGGGCGACGGCGATCGTCGTGGCAACCGGGATGCGCACCGAGATCGGCCGGATCGCGACACTCGTGCAGCAGGTCGAAGACCGGAAGACACCCTTCCAGGAGGAAGTGGACCGGCTGGGACACCGGATCGGCCTCGGCGTGGTCGGACTGATCACGATCGTCGCGGTCGTGCTGTTCCTGGTCGCGGACACTCCTCCACTGACAGTTCTGCTGCTCGCCGTGACGCTCGCCGTAGCCGCCGTCCCCGAAGGCCTCCCCGCCGTGGTCACGTTGACCCTGGCGCTCGGGTCGAAGCGGTTGCTCCGACGGCAAGCCCTCGTCCGGCGCCTCCCCGTTGCCGAGGGACTGGGCTCGGTCGACGTGATTCTCAGCGACAAGACCGGCACGCTGACCGAGAGCCGGATGAGCGTGGAGCGACTGGTCGCCGGCGGGCGCGAGGTCCGGATCGAGATCCCACGCGCCGGTGAGGGGCCCGTATTCCTGCACGATGGTGCAGAGGTCGACATGGGGCTGTTCGAGCCGCTCCTGCTGTGCGGCAGCCTCGCGAGCGACGTGGAGCGGAATTCCGATGGCGAATACCTCGGCGATCCGACGGAGATCGCGCTCCGGGCGGTGGCCGATCGAGCCGGCGTGACCGCGGATCTCGAGCGGTTGCGAGAAGTCCCGTTCGACTCGGGCCGCAAGCGCATGACGGTAGTCACGGACGGCGCTGAACCCTCGATCTGGATGAAGGGCGCTCCCGAAGTCGTGCTCCGTCACTGCAACACGGTTGATTGGGACGGCGACAGGCTGGCACTGGACGACGATCTCCGGGAGCGAATCCTGGCCGACGACCGTCGGCTCGCCTCGAGGACCTACCGGGTGCTTGGCTGCGCACGGCGCGATGCCGACATGACCGAAGTCTCAGAAGCCGGAGATGACGCGATCGAGTCAGGACTCACCTTTCTCGGCCTGGTGGCGATGATCGATCCCACGAGGCCGGAGGTCCCGGGCGCGATCGACGACTGCCGCGAGGCAGGCATCCGGGTGGTGATGGTCACGGGTGACAATATCGAGACGGCACGGGCGATCGCCGACGAGCTGGGACTGCGCACCGAGGGAGCGCGCTCGGGAGCCGAGATCGATTCTCTGTCCGATGAGGAGCTGCAGGCGCTGGCGGCCGGGACGGATGTATTCGCGCGAGTGTCCCCGGGACACAAGGTGCGCATCCTC
>JAENXO010000114.1 GCA_016649455.1 Gemmatimonadota bacterium
GAGCAGGCGGAGATCGTCAGCTCGCCGCGGATCTTCGAGGACCTCGTGGCGCCGCCAGTGCACGGCCCCGCGCCGGCCGACATCCGGGAGATGGAAGAGGCGAAGGCGCGTGGCGCGTTCGTCTTCGAGCTCAGCGGACGAGAGAGGATCCTGTGGGACGGCTTCGCCAACCAGCTGCTGGCGCAGCAGGTGGAGAAGCGCGGCGGAGAGGGAGCCCCGACGGCGGCCGACAGCGCCGCCCTGCGCGAGGAGCTCCCGGCGATCATCGAGGAGAGGTTCGGTGGCGGCGATGACGGTGACGACGAAGGACCGGCGCCCGGTCCGACCCAGTGCCACGACATCACGCTGTACCCGGAAATCGGGCTGGCCGGCGGCGCCTGCGAGGGATACGGACTGCTGATCGACATCAGTGATCCGGTGAATCCGAAGCGGATCGCCGCGGTTGCCGACTCGAACTTCTCGTACTGGCACTCGGCCACCTTCAACAACGAGGGCACGTCGATCCTGTTCAGCGACGAGTGGGGCGGCGGCGGCGGACCCAAGTGCCGCATCGACGACCCAATGGAGTGGGGCGCCGACGCGATCTTCACGATCGCCAACGGGACGATGGACTTCCAGAGCTACTACAAGATGTCCGCGCCGCAGACCTCGTTCGAGAACTGCGTAGCGCACAACGGCTCGATGATCCCGATTCCCGGGCGTGACGTGATGGTCCAGGCCTGGTACCAGGGCGGAATCTCCGTGTTCGACTTCACGGATCCGGCAAACCCGGTGGAGATCGCATTCTTCGACCGCGGTCCGACCGACGGTGAGCGGATGGGAGCCGGCGGCTCGTGGTCCGTGTACTGGTACAACGGCGCGATCGTCAGCTCCGAGATCGCCCGTGGCCTGGACATTCTGAAGCTCGAGCCGAGCCCGTACCTGTCGGCGAACGAGATCGCGGCGGCGAAGTCAGTCAAGTTCGACCACTTCAACGTCCAGGGGCAGCAGATGTTCGTGTGGCCGGCGTCCTACTCGCTGGCACTGGCCTACGTCGACCAGCTGGAGCGGTCCGGCGCGCTGCCCGCGGACCGGGCGGCGCGGACGCGATCTGCGCTGGATACGTTCGAGACGGCTCCTGCTTCCGAGCGCAAGAATGCTCTCATGAACATGGCGGCGCACCTCGACGAACTGGCGTCTTCCAATCCCGCTAGCGCCGAGACGCTGAACAGGCTGGCCGGAACGGTGCGGGAGCTGGCGGCGATGTAGTTGCCGTCAGGCCGCCAGCGGGCGCTGCGCCCGACCCGGCGGTGAACCAGCAGCAATCAGGGAAGGCCCGGGGACCGATCGTGGTTCCCGGGCCTTTTGTCTGCCGCGGCCTGCGGCGGGCCGCTCCCAACTCAAATGCCTCGCAACGGCCGTCAGTCACACTGGGGAGCCGTGCCGCACACCTCGATCCTGGCACACCGAACGCACGCATACCGTTGGGCTACCAGGGCCGAGTCGCTCAGGAGCCTGTCATAGATCCCGGTTACCGTGATCGAGGGTGGGCCGGTATTCCCCGGGCCCCGCTCCGGGCCGTCCACGTGAATGCGTCGGAGGTACCCCTCGTGACCTGTGCAGCGATTCAGCGAAATCGTGTCCGCGATTACATAGTGACCCGATTCGCCCATACCACCGAACACTGCGAGAGACACTCTGCCTTCGGCATCCGCAATCAGATCGGGCGCCTCGTGCAGGTACTGAATGGGGCCAGTGAATACACTGTCCGCGTCCACGACCAGGCTGTCCGCGCGGACCATCATCTCTCCGAGGAACCCGCCCGCCCGCACCGTCACACTGATGGAGTCCAGCGGAGGATACTCAGCCACGTCGGTTGGGCACTCGAACGGAGGCGGTGCGGATTCCGCCTCTTGATCATACATCGCACACGCCACCATGAGCGCCCCGGCACAGACCACGCCGAGGATCAGGATCAGGGACTTACGCATCGGACGCCTCCTTTGTTCTTCTGAGCATATTCGCTCGTTCCCGGGCGGTCCGGAAAACACCTTCTCGTGCAATCAGTCGATCAAGCCCAGCGAGCTCCACATCCCCCAGCCTGGATCAAATTCGTCCAGGCGTAGCGCGCACCGGGAGAGACGGCGGCGGAGCTCTTCCTCGATGACGGTTGCTCCAGTTCTCTCCGCGAGCACGAGCGGCAGGTACAGTTCCTCCGCACTGACCGGCCGGTTGGCAGGAAAAGCGCTCAAGTTCTCGACTGCCTCGTCCAACCTCGCCCGTGCTGTCACCAGGTCCGGCGGAGACTCTTCCATGGCCAACATCCCCTGCCACACAGGCGGGACGTCCAGGCCATACTGATTCCAGCCGTCGAACCACTCCTTCCACTCGCCTCGAGAATTCGCGAGCGCGGGGCCGACGTATGAAAGAGATGCCAGACGGAGCGCAACCCGGTCCCGTTCCGACAGCTGAGGATCGCTCCACGCCCGTTTCAGCAGTTCAATGCGATCAGTCACGTCGGAGCCGGTCTCGCCCAGCGTCCCGAGGGCGAGGAGGGCCTTCAGCGTTGCGTCCATCCCGTTCGAGTCGATCGAGCGTTCCGGGTCCTGCGGATCGAACAGACGGCTCGTGTTGTCGCCCCAAACGAGCTCCAGAATTTCAACGGCAGGGTGGGCTCTTCCCGCTGCGAGATACGGATTCGCCGCACCGATGGGAGGCGGCGTAATCTGCTCAGACATGTCAGACATGCCGCCCCGCAGTTCGTCGAGCGCCCGATTTGTGGCGGTGATCGCGGATTCCAGATTCCCGGTCCCGAGATATAGTGACGCGAGCATGACCCTGTCCTGAGGTGTCGTGTCCTTTCGTATCGCCAGAGCCCGCTCGCCATGACGTCGAGCCATTTCAGCCAGAGAATCCGTGTGTACCGGGTCCGCGTCGCACCGGGGCAGGGACCGCTCCCACATCAGGAACTGCGCGAGTTCCTGATGAGCCCTCGCCGGATCCCGTTCGACCTGGGTCGCACGGTCCAACCGCTCGACCGTGCGAGACTGCATTGCGGCGGCTGCTGACTTCGATACCAAGTCCCCCGGACAATCGGAGGGGCTCCTCGGATCCCAAGCAAGAGTGTCTGCCTTCACGGTTAGGCAAAACCACTGCTGTTCAGCGACATCCCTGATTTCGTAAGGACGGACCAGCTGTTCACCCGGCAGCTCGAATCCGTATGTGGTTCCCTTGTATGCCGATTCCGCTACCTTCCGATCGATGTCGTGCATGTGTCCCCAGGAAAGCTCCCACCGGGGGCTGAGTGCTATCGCCGTGTCGAACATGGCCCGAGCCACGTTCAGGTTCTGGCGCGGCAACGGAATTCCGTCTTCGCGCACTTCGAGAATCGGGTCCTCGACCTCGACGGCGCCGCGAAGCACGATAGACTCGATGTCGGCCGATTCGAACGAAATCAGGCTGTCGTAGCGAGCACGGGCGAGATCGTAGTCGCCCGCCCAAAACGCGCTGAACGCGTTTACCTCGTCTCGTTCTCTGGGACGCAGCCGCTTATCCGTTCCCTCCCGGTCCGCCTGAGTTGAGTGGTAATCGATCAGCGGACCGAGCTCCCGAAGCCGCTCGGCGTCCCGCTCCAGCCGCCAGTACATCGTCTGAGCGAGGTAATGGTGGGCGAGCGCGAATGACGGATCCCGAGCGATCGACGCCTCAAACAGGCGCTGTGCCTCGGCAAGCCGCCACGACCGCAATGCCTTGCGGCCCTCCTCGAAGTCCTGGACGGAGCGATGATCCTGTGATCGGTGGAGAAGAACTCCATAATCCGCCGGCTCTCCATCGAGTTCGAGCAGCTGCATGGCGATGTCCGTCATGAGCAATTCCAGGCTGTCGACCGGGCCGCTGGCTACGAAATCGTCCGTCACTGCACCATCTTCCGGTTTCCGGCGCACCGCCTCGATCCGCACGTCACCCTCGATTCCGCCGGGAGCCAACCGGTTGACTCGACCCAGTTCAAATGCCTGGACCTGCACTAAGAAGTCCGCGCCGAATCGCCGAGCGAGATTCGATCCGAGAATGAACGACGATTGTGGCATTCCGGCTACCGTGAGCTCCGCCGTCGGCCCGTCCATCGCGGCCTCGGGCACCACGCTTACCGATTCCCAGTCGCTCAACATTATTCGCAGCCCCCGCGCCGCATCGCGGCTCAGTCTTCTCTCCGCATCCGAAGCGTCATCGCTCACCCGGTCGACCACGACGTATCGCACATCGGCCCGGAGAGAATCGCCAGCGCCTCTCTCCCGAATCCAGACGGCAAACAGCAACAGGACCGCCAGCGCAGCGGCCGACGCAGCCATCGCCATGCGCGCGCGGTCCACGTGTCGCCGTGGTACTCCGAGACGGCGCAGGATCCGCGTTTGAATCCCCCCGTACCGGCTGCCGCTAGCCAGTTCGAGAGCCTGTGCCATCTGCTCGCCGGTCTGGAATCGCTCGCTGGGCTCCTTCCGAATGGCCGCTTCCACGATCCGCTCGGCGACCTGTGAGACACGGTCGTTCAGCGAGCGAACCGAAACCGGCGTGTCCACCATCTGGTGCAGCAGCATGGCACGGATGCTGTCTTCCGAGAATGGGGGAGACCCGGAGAGAGCTTCGTAAAGGACGCAACCCAGCGAGTAGATGTCAGAGCGGCCGTCGATGTCCTTCTCTCCACTTGCCTGCTCCGGACTCAGGTAGGCCGGTGTACCAAGCGCCAGACCGGCTAAGGTCAAAGTCTCGCGGTCACCGGAGGCGAGATGGGCTATCCCGAAGTCTGCAAGGAGAGCGTGATTTCCGGCGAGAAGAATATTGCCCGGCTTCACATCGCGGTGCACGACGTCGTGCTCGTGCGCGTATCCCAGCGCATCGGCGATCTCGCCGACGATGCGGATCGCGTCCGCCTCGGGGAGAGCACCTTCGCTTTCCATGCGAGATCGCAGTGATCCGCCTTCGATGTACGGCATCACATAGTAGAGCAGGCCGGAGGCCTCACCAGAGTCGTGGAGCGGGAGGATGTGCGGGTGCGTGAGACCGGCCACGACCTCGATCTCGCGCTGGAATCTCTCCGCGCCGATCTGCCTGGACAGCTCCGGGCGAATGGCCTTGACCGCGACCGTTCGGTTGTGCTTGACATCGTGGGCTCGAAACACGACGGACATGCCGCCGCGGCCGATCTCGTGCTCGATGTCGTATCGACCGTCAAGCGAGGATCGAAGCGTAGCCTCGAGGTCAACCATACGCCTTCCCGGTACAGGGAGCGCTGCGTGGCGGGGCCGCCGGTTGAGTTCTGAGTTGAGGGAAACCGCTAAGACATTGGGGAATGGTGTCTCGTAAGTCAAATAGAGAGAGCCAGAAGTCGGGTCGCGCTTCCGGGACAGCTTCGAGCACCCGCCGCCGTTCACTCCAGGCGAGGTGACGAGGGTTCACTTCGAGATCCCGGCCGTCATGCACACCTTCAAGCCGGGGCACCGGATCTATCACGATGCCGCGAACCCGTCGGCGATCCGGGTGCACGTGCTGAAGGAATAGCGGCCGGTGTGACGGGAGAGGATCCCCCGATCATCGGAGATCCTCTCCCGTTCTGGACCCAACGCCCCTCGTAACTGTCGATTCAATGCCACGATCAGAGGCGTGAGCGCCACGTTTCGCCAACCATGTCCTCACGCCTGCAAGTCGATACATATTTATTTATTCAAAACACTTACGTTACTTCACCTGATAGTTTTTCTCGCCCGGCACACCCTTCGCGGTATGAGTTGGGCTGGTCTGTGGCAGACATTGATCTCGAGAGCCGGTTTGGTTTTGTTGGAAGAGCAGTCGGGAAGGCTGTCGGACCCTACAAGGAGAATCCGTATGAAGCGTTGGCCCTTTGCTGAGCGCAGCCGCGTGCTGCGTGGCTGGACCTGGCTGGTACCCGCCGCGACTGTTGCGTTCGTCGGCTGTCAGGACAGTCCCCTTCCGACCGAGCCCGAGATCGACACGGAACTGACCGCGTTGACAGCGTCCGTACGGAACGCCGGCGTCGGTGCCGATGATTGGATCGTCGTGTTCAAGGACGGGACAAAGGATGCTCCCGGGTTGGCGAGGAAACTGGTCGCGGATCACGGCGGGAATGTCCGCTTCACCTACCAGCACGCCCTGAAAGGATTCGCCGGTACAATCCCGCCGCAGGCGATCGAGGGAATCCGGCAGAATCCGAATGTGGACTATGTCGAGCCGGACGGAGTGGTCACGATGACCGTCGGGTCGTGGGGGCTGGACAGGATCGACCAGCGCGCCCTTCCACTCGACAACTCCTATTCGCCTGTTGGCACGGGCACCGGTGTCGACGCCTGGATCATCGACACGGGTGTCGACTACGGACTCACGACCGAAATGAGCTTCGATACGACCCGGGACTGGGATTTCGTGAGCGGTGACGATGACGCTTCTGACTGCGAGGGGCACGGAACTCACGTGGCCGGTACGGTGGGAAGTCAAACCTACGGGGTGGCTCCCGGTGTGACCGTCATCGGCGTCAGGGTGTTGAACTGCGCTGGTAGCGGCACCTGGGCAGGAGTGATCGCCGGCATCGACCACGTGGTCGCAAACATGAGCGGGCCTACCGTAGCCAACATGAGCCTTAGTGGCGGCACGAATTCCTCCCTCAACACGGCGGTCGCAAACGCCGTGGGCGCGGGTGTCGTGATGGCGGTGGCGGCAGGCAACGATAATACGGACGCATGCAGCAGATCTCCGGCGAGCGCTCCGTCAGCGCTCACCGTCGCATCTTCCACGAGTTCCGATTCTCGCAGCTCGTTCTCGAATTACGGCAGTTGCGTGGACCTGTTCGCGCCGGGCTCGTCCATCGTGTCCACCTTGAAGGGCGGTGGTTCAGGGACGAAGAGCGGCACATCGATGGCTTCTCCGCATGTCGCAGGTGCGGCAGCGCTGTTGCTGGGGGCGAATCCGAGCTGGACGCCTGCGGCCGTATGGTCGGCGATGCAAAGTGATGCTACAAGCGGCGTGATCTCCAATGCCGCGGGCTCGCCCAACCTGCTGCTGCACGTGGGCGCGGGTGGCGACCCGCCGCCTCCCGATCCGGGCTGCGAACCGGATTGCCCGACGGCGGAGGTGCAGTGGATCAGCCAGGTTTCAAAGCGGACGACACCGGGCAATAAGGCCGCGGGAACGGTTACCGTGCAGATCGTGGACGATACAGGTGCGCCGCTGCCCGGGGCCGACGTAAGCGGTACGTGGCATGTGAATGGTGTCCAGAACTATCAGTCCTCCAGTGGAACGACCGGAACCGACGGAACGGTCGATTTGTCCACGAGCATGATCCGACATGCCGACACCTTCGTATTCTGCGTGACTGGTGTATCGGCTTCCGGGTACGACAGCGGTTCGATCGGACAGTGCAGCGAATTTGGAGAACAGGTCGGCGGGATTGATCCCCCTCCGCCCGACCCGGGAACGGGTGCGCCGGAGAATCTCACGGCCGCCAAGACGCAGAAGGGGCCGAACCACCGCGTGGAGCTGGGCTGGAATGCCGGCGGACCGACAGTGGAGGTGAAGCTGAACGGAGCGACCATCGCCACGGTCAGCAATTCGGGCTCGTACGTGGACCACATCGGCAAGACACCGTCGGGGGACTACGAGTACCAGGTGTGCAACGCGGGCACCGAAGATTGCACGTTGATCGAAACGGTGACCTACTAGCGAAATGGCTACCGGGGGCCGGGCGCGGACTGCCACCGCCCGGTCCTTGTCGCTGATTCTCGCCGAGGGGCGGCCCGGACCGGGTCGCCCCTTCTTCTTATCCC
>JAENXO010000512.1 GCA_016649455.1 Gemmatimonadota bacterium
CCGACTCCGCTCGGCGGCGAACCGGTCGCCGCATGTCGCGAGTCGGCCTGGCCTGGGCGGCGAGCATTACTGTCGTGGTCGGAGCCGGCTGGCTCGGCAGGGAACTCGCGCTGCAGAGCGGGCGGGATCTCCCGGCGGGATTGGACTTCGGTCGTGAATCGGTCCAGGCGCCGACGGACGAGACTGAGGGTCTGCGCGAGAATGCACCGGTCGCTCGGGAGCCTCTACCATCCGAGAACCCCGCAAGACAGAAGAGCGAGGCGAAAGCCGTTGTGGAGGCCGAGGAGCTGACGGCGGGGAGGGGAGCCGAGGCCCGGAAGCTGGAGGTGAGTGAGCGATTGGATGCGGACCTGGCGGAAGTTGCCGCGCCACCGGCTGCGCCGGCGGTTGGCGCAGCCCAGGAGCAGGGCAAGGACGAAGAATCTGGCAGTCGAGCCCGCTTCGCGGCCCGTCCTCCACAGACCGGTCTGGCGATCGGACACCCGGCCCTCGGGTGCTGGCGCCTCGAACCCGGTCAGGCGGAGGCGGGAATTCCGACCCGGCTCAGGCTGACCGACGAGCGGCTGCCCGACGAGGTGAAGGGCGCCCTGCGATTGGAGGCGGACCCGGACCCGCATACGACGGGGAACGACGCTCCGGCGTGGCTGCCACTCGGTGCCGACAGCGTGTGGTTGTCCATCCCGCCGCGAATCTTCCGGTTGGCACCGGCAGACGGCATGCTCAAGGGTCAGGTCCGGGATTCGACGGAGCCCTCAGCGGAGGATCCGCTGGAGGTACGCTACACGGGAGTCGAATGCGGGACTCCATGACGCCCGCCGAGCGGGACGACGAGGCCGAGTCCGGCCGTCGAGCGGCATTGTGGGCCGAGATGCGTTGCCGCGCTCGATCGGCGCGTGAGATCTACGAGGGCATCTACATCGCCCCCTACCGCAGCGCCATCCACCGCGAGTATCTCAGACAGCGCGACCTGTTCCTGGTGCTCGGCATTTCGGATATGCTGGGAGTCCCGAGCCCTGTCTCGTTCTATACTCTCGAACTTCTACCGGACCTGATCGACGGGTTCCACGAATGGCACCGGCGTCTCGGGATGGAGCAATCGCCGGAGGGAGGGTTCCGGTGTTGTTGACCCGCCGAATTTCGTTTCTTGGCGGGAAAGGTGGAGTGGGGAAGACGACGGTCGCCTCGGCCGCCGCGCTTGCCGCAGCCGATGGCGGGCGGCGTACGCTGCTCGTGTCCACCGACCCGGCGCACTCGACGAGCGACGTGTTGCAGGTTCAACTCGGGTCCGACGTTCGTGCCGTCACGGAAAACCTGGACGCGATGGAGCTGGACCCGGAGCGCGAGGCGGAGGCGTACATCTCCGACGTGAAGGACCGGCTCGCGGAGGCCGTGCCTCCCCGTCTCGTGGCGGAGGTCGAGAGACAGATCGATATCGCGAAAGTGTCTCCCGGCGCCGAGGAGGCCGCGCTGTTCGAACGGTTTGCCAGGGTGCTCGACGAATCGGCGGCGTACGAGCGAGTCGTGTTCGACACGGCCCCGACGGGTCAGACTCTGCGCCTGCTCGGATTACCGGAACTGATGACGGTGTGGATGAGTGGCCTGATTCAGAGACGCCGGAAGGTAAGCGCGCTGGGAAAGATGTGGCGCAACGTGGCGGGAGCGTCGGCCGGAAGCGAATCTGACGGGAGGCCAGACGGATCAACGGACCGCAGGACGGGCGGTGTTGATGTGGACCCCGTTCTCACGGCGCTGGAGCAGCGCCGTGACCGGTTCATTCGGGCCCGGGCGATCCTTACCGATCCTGAGCAGACCTGCTTCCTGTTCGTCCTGACTCCGCAGCGCCTCCCGATCCTCGAGACGGCGAGAGCGATCCGAACGCTTCGGAAATACCACATTCCGGTCGGAGGCGTGGTCGTGAACCAGTTTGAGCTGGAGTTCGCTGCCAGCGCTGGTGATCGAGACCGTATGGCGCGACAGAGCGCGTGCATGGAGACGATCGGATCCGAGTTCGCGGACACGCGGCGGTGGCTGGTGCCGAGGATGGACAGGGAGGTCGTCGGCCTGGACGCGTTGCGCGAAGTGGGCCGGTTGATGACCGTGGAGTCCGTTCCCTGATCCGGAGGAATGGCCGTTGAGTGCGATCGCCCTGCTCGTTGTTGGACTCTCGGCCCTGCTTACCGGCTACCTGGTGTATTCCCG
>JAENXO010000496.1 GCA_016649455.1 Gemmatimonadota bacterium
GCGTATATTGAGGAAACAGGAGGTGGTTCGTGGAACAATGTCACGGAAAGACCAAGGCAGGGGATCGGTGCAAGCGCTCGGCGAGCGACGGTTCCCTTTATTGCTCAGCGCACGCGGGACAGGCCGGGGACGGTGCTCCCGAGCCCGAGGCGCCTGAAGTGGCCGACGGGAAGTGCGGAGACCTGGATGCGGTGGAGACTTTCGTCGCCGTTGCCGCGCTGGGAGTGGCGATCATCGTGGTCCTGAAGGTCGGACGGCTGTTCCGACTCTGATCGGCATGGAGTGATGGAATCCGGTGCCCTCCCCCTGAGGGCGCCGGGTTGCGGCCCGCCTTTGACCTGGTTCGCTCATGCGGTGAGATTCCCGTCATGAAAACTGCGACCAGGATATTCAGCACCACCCTGTTGTTGGTCACATCGGCCGTCTCGCAGGCATGCTCGCCTGGCGACGTAGCAGAGCGTGATTCCACGCCCGTCGCTGCGTCAGCTCAATACGACTGGCTGATCGCCGGTGGCTCGGTCGTGGACGGGACCGGAGCGCCGGCCCGCCGCGCGGACGTGCTCATCCGGGATGGCCGGATCGCGTTCGTGGGCCCGGTGGACGCGGATACGCTCGACGTACGCGAACGCTTCGACGCCGCGGGGCTCACCGTCACCCCCGGCTTCATCGACGCGCACGCGCACGCTGACCCGGCCGGTGACCCGGCACTCCCCAACTTCCTGGCCATGGGCGTAACCACGGTCATGCTCGGCCAGGACGGCGGCGGCCCCGAGGTAGGAAATCTGGACGAGCACTTCGCTGCGGTCGACGCCGCACGACCCGGCATCAACATCGCCTACCTGGTCGGCCACAATACGATTCGCCGAGAGTCCGGGGTCGGCTATGACGCTCCGGGCTCGGAGGGAATGGTGCGTATGTCCGAGCTGGTCGCGCAGGGGCTCGCGGCCGGCGCGTTCGGCCTGTCGACGGGGCTCGAGTACGACCCGGGCTCACGTTCGGGAATGGACGAGCTCGCCGCAATCGCCGGACCGGTCGCCGACGTCGGCGCAGTCATATCCAGCCACATGCGCACCGAGGACGCGGACCAGGTCGAGGCGGCGCTCGGCGAGCTCATCGAACAGGGCCGCCGGTCCGGCGCCCGCGTACACGTGTCACATCTGAAGATCGTGCTCGGGAACGAGACCGCGCAGGCCGCGTCGCTCCTCGAAGTGATGGCGCGGGCCCGGGAGGAAGGCGTCGAGGTCACGGCCGACGTCTATCCCTACACCGCGAGCTACACGGGACTCAGCATTCTCTTCCCCGAGTGGGCCAGGCCGCCGAACGACTACGCGGCGGTCGTCCGAGAGCGCCGGGGCGAGCTCGCCGAATACCTGCGCCAGCGGGTGGAGAGTCGCAACGGTCCGGCTGCCACCCTGTTCGGCTCTGGTGAATGGTCCGGCTGGATGCTGGCGGAAGTAGCTGCGGAGCAGGGCCGCCCGTACGAAGATGTGCTGATCGAACTCGGGCCCGATGGTGCGTCGGCCGCATACTTCGTGATCAACGAGGACGTGATGCGCGCGCTGCTGACTGATCCGCACATCGTGGGCTCGTCCGATGGAAGTCCGACGATGCTGCACCCGCGGGGGTACGGTTCGTTCGCCAGGGTGATCCGGCAGTTCGTGGTCGAAGAGGAAATCCTCTCCCTGGAAGAGGCGGTGCGGAAGATGTCCGGGGCGACGGCCGCGATCTACCGGCTGGACGATCCCGAAGTAGCGGACCCGCCACGCGGCCTGGTGCGCGAGGGGTGGGCGGCCGATCTGCTCGTGTTCGATCCAGACGAGGTGCGCGATGCCGCCGACTTCGAGGAGCCGCACCGGCTCGCGGAGGGCATGCGGGCGGTCTGGGTCAATGGCGAGACCGCCTGGCGGGCAGGTGAACCGGCTGCAGAGTCCGGAACTGGAAGAATGCTCAGAGCACGTTGGTAAAGCTCCTACGGAGGCACCATGAACCGGCCTGTTCCTTTGCTGCAATCGCTTTCCGCTGTCCTCATTCTCGCGACTATCGCGGCTCCTCTCCCGGCGCAGGATGCTTCGCCGCTGCTCGATGCCGAGCGCAGGGATCTCCTGCATGAGGCCCTGAGCGGAGAGATCGCGAAGGACCACGTGATCCAGATCACGCGGCACCATCGCATCCAGGGGTCGCGCGGTTACCGGGACGCGGCCGAATACGTACTGGCCCAGCTACGGGCGTATGGATTCTCGGAGGAAGAAGCCTGGATCGAGTCATTCCCGTCGGACGGAC
>JAENXO010000286.1 GCA_016649455.1 Gemmatimonadota bacterium
ATGACGAGCGGGACCAGGTGGGCGAGGTGCCGGAACACACCGTGGCGGGCGACGGTGTTGTCCCAGTCGATCGGCGACTTCGCCGTCAGGCGCTCCACGAGCCGGACCAGGTAACGACGGGTCACCACGTCCGCCAGCCAGGCGATGAGCAGCAGCACGGCCAGGCCCAAGGCAGTCTGGGTGCCCGGGTGGACCTGGAGCCAGGCGCGGGCCGTTTCTATCTGTCTCTCCCGGGATTCCACTCACCGCGCGCTACGGCGGGAATGAAGCTCTCGAGGTTCGGCGGCGGGAACGCCACGGTCCGTTCCTGCTCGGCGCTCATGTAGGCCGCCATCAGCAGGTCGGTGACCGCGACCCCGTCCACGAAGGTGGACATCGGCATCTCGCCGGCGCGGAACGCCTGGACCATGTGCCGGTTTTCGCCCACGTAACCGTACTCGGCCTCCTCGTCCGACACGATCGGCATCACGCCGGTCTCGGCGTTCTGCTTCTCGACCAGGTCTTCGCCCGTGTCGCCCTGCACTTCGCGACTGAAGAACACCTTCGGTCCCGAGTCGAGTGAATTCACTTCCATCGAGTACTCGGGCCCGAGCAGCTCCATCGTCAGCCGCAGTCCAGCCCCGACGAAGCACCACGAGGTCGTGGCCTCGACGACCCTGATTCCGCCCTGCTCGTCCTCGAATTCGACCAGCGCCCGCGCGAAGTCCTCCGACGGCCGCGCCCGGTAGTCGAGCGAGCCGCCGCTCATCACCGCCAGCTGCTCGGCGTAGCGTGGCTTCTGCCACTTCAAGCACGAGGTGTAGGCTGTCACCTTGGTCGGCGTGAGTACCGTGCGTGGTGCGCCCGGCGGGGTGAGGAGAAAGCGCGCCACCTCGACCGAGTGGCACATCATGTCGTTCAGCACGCCGCCACCCTGCAGCTCTCCCTCCCAGAACCACGGCATGTGCGGTCCGCTGTGCTCCTCCGCAGCCCTGGCGAGGAACGGGGGCCCGGTGAGCGCGGCGCCCCTGGCCCACACGATGTCTTTGCCGCGCACGACGCCCGGCGAGAACAGCTGGTTTTCGAGGTAGCCGTGCAGCAGGCCGGCCCGCTCCACGAGCTGGAGCATGCGGCGGGCCTCTGCGGCGTTTCGGCCAAGCGGCTTCTCGCAGGCGACGCCGCGGAGCTCGCCCACCCCGCTCTCGATGGCGTGGACGATTTCGTTCATCACCTCGAGCCGCGCGAAGTTCGGGGCGCAGATCCAGATCGCGTCGATCGCCGGGTCGGCCACCATCTCTGTGATGGTGTCGTAGGCTCTCGCGTTTCCGACTCCGAGCTCGCGCGCCAGGGCCGCCGCTTCCTCCGCGGTCGGGTCCGCCCGGCTCACGACGCCCAGAACGTCCGCGTCGCGGACACCCTGAAACGAACGGATGTGGAAGCGGGCCACAAACCCGCCGCCGACGAACCCAACGCCCAGTCGCTTATCGCTCATTCCGAACCATCTCGCTTTCTGTCACAGTCATCCGCTCACGCGGATCCCACGGCCAGCGGCTCCGACTCTTCCCGGAAGAACAGCAGAAACGCCACGGCGCAGAAGATCGTCAACGCGCACGGCACGAGGAACACGTAGGTCCAGTTGGTGCCGGCTTCGGTCGTGAACACGTCCCGGATCCACCCGGCGAACAGGCTGCCGAGGAATCGCCCGAAGCCGAGCGCGATGATCGCGATCAGGCTCTGCGCCGAGGCCCGGATGTCGGGCGGTGCGACCTTGTCCACGTAGATGAACGCCGCGACGAAGAAGAACACGTAGCAGAACCCGTGCAGCGCGAGCGACGCGATCACCAGCCAGGCCGGGGCGCCGAACGCGAAGATAATGTAGCGAATCGGCCAGGCGATCACCCCGAACGCCAGGGTCCGGCGCATACCGTACTTTTTCAGCGACCACGACAGGAAGAACGCCATGACGAAGATCTCGGCGAACTGCGCGATCGTCATCACCGCCGGGATGTTGCGGCTGGACACCCCGATCACATCCGATTCCAGGAACGGCGCCGTGAGGATGTAGTAGAACTCGAGTTCCGTGGCCACGACGAAGGTGATGCCCACGAATACCGCGAAGTCCTTGACCTTCAGCATCTTCAGCGATTCGAGGAAGGCCCAGGGACTGACGCCCTCCTTCTGCGGCGGCGTGTGCGGCAGCAGGAACGCCTGCAGCCCCATCACGAGCGACAGGACGCCGGCTAGGAACAGCATGTCTCCCTGCATCGCCGCAATCGCGTCGGTCTCGCCGAACCACCGCCACCCGGTGAGCATCCAGCCGGCGGCGATCCACCCCAGCGTCCCCCACACGCGGATCGCTCCGAATTCCTTCTCGGAGTCCTCCATGTTGATCATCGCCACCGAATTGGTGAGCGCGAGGGTGGGGGCGTACAGCAGGCAGTAGAACAGCATCACCACGGCCAGCGTGTCGAAGTCCGTGATCCGGGCCGCGAACAGCAGCAGCAGGCCTCCCCCGAGCTGCAGGAACGCGATCACCTTCTCCGACGCGAAGTAGCGGTCCGCCACCTGGCCGCCGATGATCGGGGCGATGATGGTGGCCAGCGGCAGCAGGGCGTAGATCCAGCCGACTTCCGAGCCGCTGAACCCGAGGTCGTTGAGCAGATACGACGACAGGACCGGGGCCCACGCGCCCCAGATCGCGTACTGCAGGAACATCATGATCCCGAGCTGGACCTTCTTCGAACGCATGCGGAGCCTCGGGTTGAGATGGAGTGATGTCGAGAGGCGGGCGGGTCGCCGCCCGCCCACCTCTCACCGGCCCCGGTACGTCAGACGATCTGCTTCAGCACCGGGTCCCAGGTGACCCTGCGGCCCTGCAGGAAGCTCTGCGTCGCCATGTGACAGGTCACTGCCTCCTGCACGCCCTGATTGATGTCGCAGCTCACCGGCGTGCCGTCCCGAATCGCCGCCAACCACTCCTTGAGGTGCAGGTAGTAGGTGCTGATCCGCCGCCCGCCGCGGTAGGTGAACATCAGGCCCCGACTCGCGAAGTACTCCTGTGTCGCGGTCGTCACCGCATCGAGCCCCTTGTATCCACTCTGGTAGGTCACCATCGGACGTTGCGGGCTGATGGTGCCGGCCTCGAGCATGTCGGCGTAGCGGGTGGACGACCCGTCGGGAGTCACCTTGAGGCTACTGCCGACCTCCATCGTGGCGTCGTGTCCCATGTACTTCTGGCCCCGGTAGTTGCCGTTGGCCAGCGTCGCGCTGTACACGACCGTCAGGTCCCGGTACGGGTACTCGAACACCGCCTGGAAGACGTCCGGCACATCCCGTCCGTCCTTGAAGAAATAGATTCCACCTGACGCCATGGCGCTGTGCGGAATCCCGAGGCCGAGGATCTGGTTGACCGCGTCGAACTCGTGCGACAGCAGGTCGCCGGACAGACCGGTCCCGTAGTCGTACCAGCACCGCCAGCGGAAGAACCGCTCGAGGCTGAACGGCACCTTGTTCGCGGCCGCTCCCTGGAACATCTCCCAGTCGATGGTGCGCGGATTCCCCTCGGGGTGGATGTCCCACACCCAGGCGCCCCACGGGTCGTTCCGGTTCGTCGTCGTCTCGACCAGCGTGAGCGGACCCAGCAGGCCCTTCGCGACGACCTCGCGCGCCTTGTCGTGACTCTCGAGCTGCCGGTTCTGGTGTCCGAGCTGGAACACGATGCCCGCCTCGCGCACCGCGTCGGCCATCGGGAACACTTCGTCGAACGTCCGGGTCATGCACTTCTCGCAGTACACGTGCTTCCCGGCCTTCGCCGCCGCGATGGTGATCGGAGCGTGCCAGTGGTCCGGCGTGGCGATGATCACGGCATCCACGTCCGGGCTGGCAAGCAACTCCTCGTAATGCCGGTACCGCTTCGCCGGCTTCAGCGTCCGGGTATCCTCCCCGGGCCGAAGCGGCTGGGTGGACGCGGCGATCGCTCGCGCGGCCCGCACATCGAACACGTCGCACACGGCCGTGATCTCGACGTTCAGGTCCTGCTGGGCCAGCCATTCCTGCAGATAGCGGTCCCGCGGGTCCTCGGCCATCGACTCGCGCCTCGCCTGGATCCAGTCCGGGTGCGCGAATCCGAGGCTGCGGACCAGCGACTCTCCCTCGCCGCCGTTCCCGATGATCCCGATGCGGATCGTCTGGCTGCTCCGGCTGATGGCTTCCTCGGAGAACGCCGGTGACTCGAGCTTGATCTCGATTTCGTTCGCGATCGCCTCTCGCTTGTCGTCC
>JAENXO010000430.1 GCA_016649455.1 Gemmatimonadota bacterium
AATAAAGCGAGTGAGAGGCGGAAACCAGCCGCAGGAATTCTTCGCGCGTCCTGATATCGGAGCGGAAGCGTCCCCGGAGCGCCGACGTGATCGTCTTGGTGTTCTGCTTCTCGACCCCTCGCATCATCATGCACAGGTGGTAAGCCTCGATCACCACGCCCACACCCTCCGGCTGCAACGCTTCCTGGAGCGCGTCGGCGATCTGATCGGTGAGTCTCTCCTGCACCTGGAGCCTTCGCGCGAACACTTCCACGACCCGCGGGATCTTGCTCAGCCCCAGCAGCCGTCCATCGGGGATATAAGCGACATGCGCCTTACCGAGGAAGGGCAGCATGTGATGTTCGCACAGAGAGTAGAGCTCGATGTCCTTCACGAGAATCATGTTGTCGTGCGGCTCGACAAAAATACCGGTGCCGATCGCCTCCACCGCGGAAGATCGATATCCCCGCGTGAGCCACTTCATGGATGCTTCGACCCGCCCGGGAGTGTCGATCAGCCCGGGGCGCGATGGATCTTCGCCGAGCCGCCGCAACTGTTCACGCACCAGGTCCTCATACGGAACCCCGGTCAAGTCAAAGGCGCCCGGCCCCTGTCCCGCGTCAGTCATCAGTTCCTCCCGGCTCCTTCTCTCCCCTGTATTCCACCATGTTCCGCTCGGTCTCCCACAGCCTGACGCTTAGCAGGCGGCCTGATCCGAGTTGTCCGTCGAGCTGTCCCCAGATTGCCACGGCCAGATTCTCGGTCGTCGGGATGATCCCGTCCAGCCACGGCACGTCCAGATTGAGGTTGGCATGGTCCAGGTCGGCCAGCACGGTCCCGCCGAGCAGGGCCTTGAGCCGCTTGAGGTCCATCACGAACCCGGTCTCCGGGTCGACCTCCCCCTCGACCGTCACCTCGAGATCGTAGTTGTGCCCGTGACCGTTCGGTCTGTTGCACAGCCCGTACGTGGCCCGGTTCCGCTCGTCATCGAACGACGGATTGTGGAGTCGGTGCCCGGCACTGAAATGTGCGCGGCGGGTGACACGTGCGGTCGGCATCTCTACTCCCGGTGCATGCGAGTGGGAAAAAAAGGGGCGATCCATACGGATCGCCCCTTGCGGGAAGGTGAGGGGGTCGATTGAGGCCCTTTCGGAACCTTTCGCTCTTCCTCCCGATTTTCCGTCTTCCCCTCGCGGGGCGTGACGTCCGTCGCAAGATCAGAAGCGATCAAACCCAAGTGTTGGCTCAATCACTTATCCTCGACCTTTCCGTTCAGAAACATACGGCGGTCCCATATCCCCAGCAACGAATTCGGCTTCTGCCTAAAAAGACAGCCACACGCCCACGAGCGAGAAGCCGATCGCAGCCACAGCGCCCGCCGCCAGAGCATAGGGAAGCTGTGTCCGAACGTGCTCGATGTGGTCCGATGCGGAGGCCAGCGACGAGACGATCGTCGTGTCGCTGATCGGGCTGCAGTGATCGCCGAACACTCCCCCGGAGAGAGAGGCGGCGACGAACGGGGTGACCGGAAGGCCGAGAGCCACTCCGATCGGAACGGCGATCGGCAGCATGATCGCGAACGTTCCCCAGCTGCTGCCGGTCGCGAACGCGATCCCGGCCGCAACGAGAAACACCAGCGGGATGAGAAGGAACAGGGGAACCCGGTCTCCCACGATTCCCGCCACGTACTCGCCGGTGCCGAGTTCCTGTGTAACGGCTCCCAGCGTCAGGGCGAGCAGCAGCACCAGCGCCATGCCCGTCAGGCCACCGGCTCCCCGTACTCCGACGGTCCCGAGCTCCTCGAGGCTCAGCAGCTTCTGCGCGAGTGACAGGACCGCGGCCACGCCGATCCCCGTCATGACCGCCCACAGGACCGAGACAGAGCCGGATCCGGCCATCAGGTCGCCATCGCCGGTGACGTACATCGCGACGGGCATCATCAGCACCATCGAGGCGATCGGCAGAACCATGTTCACGGGTCTGAGAGGGATCCCCTCGCGTGGGGGCGGGGCTATCTCTTCGGGATCGGCGATCGCGACCGTGTGCTCCCAGTGCAGCTCTCCCGCGGCGGTGCGCTCCTGCGCGGCCGCCATCGGACCGATGTCCAGACCCCGCCAGGCGCTCACGCCCGCCAGGATGAGCGCCGACAGCGCATAGAAGTTGAGCGGTATCGTCGCAATGAGCACGGGAACAGCGTTCTCCACGCCAAGTCCCGCGAGCAGGGTCAGGATATAGGCTCCCCAGGCGTTGAACGGGATCAGGATGCACACTGGGGCCGACGTCGAGTCGATCAGATAGGCGAGTTTCTCGCGCGACACGCGGAACCGGTCGAACAGGGGTCTGCAGATCGAGCCGGCGACGAGCACGGTGATGTTCGACTCGATGAAGATCACGACACCGATCGTCCACGCGAGCATCTGGGCTCGCCTGCCGTCAGTCACCCAGCGGCGCCGTTCTACCCACTCCACGAATCCCCGGACTCCCCCGTTCGCCTCGACCAGCGCGATCAGGGTTCCGATGGCGAAGGTGAACAGCAATACCCGGGCATTGCCCGGTTCCGTAACCGTATCGACGATCGCGTCGATCGACGTAGCGGTGCCTGCGAGCGGGTTCCAGCCGGACAGGATCGTCCACCCGAGCCAGACTCCTGCCGCAAGCGACAGATACACCTGGCGGGTCTTGATCGCGAGCCCGATGGCCAGCAGCGGCGGAAGAAGCGACAGCGCTCCGTAGTGGATCTCGGCCTCCGGTCAGGGGAGCACGGCTTCGAGCGTCCGAAGCCAGTTCGACCCAAGAAACGCGC
>JAENXO010000152.1 GCA_016649455.1 Gemmatimonadota bacterium
AACGGGCAGGTACGGGAAGCTGCCGTGACCGCCGGACGTTCGACGACGTCCGAGAAGATGATCGCCTTCAAGTACGATACGGCGCTGGCGCAGCTGCTCGGCAACGTCCTGCCGCAGGGCGTGGGCGTCGTCGGATTCGTGCTCGCCGCGCTGCTCGGCGCGGTCGTGAGTTCGTTGGCCGCGATGCTGAACGCCGCGTCGACGATCTTCTCGATGGACGTGTTCAAGAAGTTCATCCGGCCGAAGGCGAGCCAGGAATTGACAGTCCGAGTGGGCCGGTACGCGGTCGTGGCATTCGGGCTCGTGGCGATCTTCCTCGCACCGCAGCTCGGGAACCCGGCGATCAGCAACAGCATCTTCACGATCATCCAGGAGGGGCAGGGATTCATCTCACCGGGAATCCTGGCGGTGTTCGCCTTCGGGCTTCTGGTCCGCAAGGGACCCGCCGTGTGTGGAACGGCCGGCCTGCTCACCAACATCGTGGCTTACGGCCTGCTGAAGGTGGCGGTGCCGGATCTCCAGTTTCTGAATCGCATGGCAGTGTGTTTCGGTCTCTGCCTGCTGGTGATGGCGGCGATCACGCTCCTCAAGCCGCTGGACGAGCCGATCGTGTTCGAGAAGAACACCGAGATCGCACTGGAAACATCGGGGATCGCCAAAGTCGGCGGAATCCTGGTGATCGGGACGGCGCTGGTGTTCTACTTCCTGTTCAGCTCGATGGGATTCGCGGGGTAGTGACAGTGCGCGCGTGGCTTCAGAGAAGGCCGGATCTTCGTAAGTCTGTGGCGATAGCTGCCCTCGTCGGGGTGGCGTTGATCGCGGTGGCGAGACCTGCGAGCGCCCAGAGAATCAGTCAGGAGAGAGTCAGCTTCGAGACGGGCTCCTTTTCGGCCACGCTCGAAGGATCGATCACGGGCTACGGGATCGCCGACTATCTGCTCGGCGCCAGGGCCGGCCAGATGATGAGCGTCGGGTTCGAGACGGATAACACGATCAGCTACTTCAACGTGCTGCTGCCGGAATCAGAAGCGGCGATCTTCATAGGTTCCACGTCCGGCAACGAGTGGACCGGGGTGCTGCCGTCCGACGGGACTACACGATTCGCGTCTGCATGATGCGCAGCGCGGCGAGACGGAACGAGTCGGCGAACTACATGGTGACCGTCAGCATCCGGGGTGACCCACCGACCGGAGCGCCCGCCAGCGACGCGAAGAAACCTGGCACGCCCTACCATGCTACCGGCCAGGTACGATGCTCGATCGGCACCGACCTGAAGGGTTCGAGCCTGTGCGAGTTCGGCGTGATCCGCGGCCAGCCGGGAAGGGCGGAGGTTCACGTGACCGCGCCGGGTGGAGAACTCCGAGTGATTCGGTTTACCGACGAAGTCGCTGAGGCGCCGTATGCCGACGTGAAGCTGACGGCGAAGAAGACCGGCGACTTCGAGTTATGCGTCATTCCGGAAGCGGTGATAACGGGCGGCTGATAGCCGACATTCAGGTCGGGTCGAGAAGGCACGGTGGCGCGATTCTCGCATATTCCGGGAAAGACGAGGTCCCTTTCACCGTAGACAGGATGAACTCTCGATGCGAACGGGCCAGCCGGAGTCCGCCGACAACGCTGGGGAATCGACATCCCTCAGCAAAAAGGAGAGCGCGGGAGCATGCGAGCTGAGTGTGGTGATACCGTGTTACAATGAAGCCGAGACTGTCGCGCGATGCATTGCGATCGCTTCTAAAGCCATGTCAGAACACGGTATCCTCGGAGAGGTCGTGGTAGCGGACAACCGCAGCAGCGACGGATCCGCAGAGATTGCCAGGAAAGCTGGTGCGCGGGTCGTTCTCGTGACTGAGCCGGGCTACGGCAACGCTCTTCTCGGCGGAATTGAGGCCGCTCGCGGAGGATTGATCGTGATGGGAGATGCGGACGGTAGCTACGACTTCGCGGAGATCCCCGCTTTCGTTGAGAAGCTCCGCGGAGGATTTGATCTGGTACAGGGCTGTCGCATGCCGGCTGGGGGCGGACGCGTTGCCCCGAACGCAATGCCCTTCGCACATCGGTGGATCGGCAACCCCCTGCTGTCGCACCTAGTGCGCAGGTGGTTCGACACGCCGGTCCACGACGTTCAATGCGGGCTTCGTGGATTTCGCCGCGAACTCGTCGAGCGCCTCGACCTCCGCTGTTCCGGAATGGAGTTCGCGAGCGAGATGGTCGTGAAGGCGGCTCTGGCCGGTGTCAGAACCGCCGAGATACCGATCACGCTCCATCCGGACGGCCGGATCGCGGGACGGCCCCACCTCCGGACGTTTCGCGATGGATGGCGGAATTTGCGGTTCATGCTCCTGTTCAGCCCTCGCTGGCTGTTTGTCATCCCTGGCACGGTCCTCGGTGGCCTCGGCCTCGTTGCCGCGGTCGCTGGCTATGTGGGCGTCGAAGCGGGACCGGTTCGCTTCGATGTTCATACGCTGCTTGTAGGCTGTCTGTTAATAATCGTCGGGTATCAGGCCGCATGGTTCTCAGTACTCGCGAAGGAGTACGGTAGAACGCAGGGGTTGCTGCCCGGGCGACCGCGCATTCGGCGGGGCTCGGACCTCGCCGGCCTGGAGGCCGGGCTTCTCGCGGGACTCGCAGGCATAGTCTCCGGAGTGGCCATGATCGTGATCGCAGTCCTCGAATGGCGGGCGACCGGGTTCGGTGACCTCGACTACAGCCGCACAATGCGATGGGTGATTCCCGGTGCCGCACTGACGACGGTCGGATTCCAGACGGTGCTGGGGAGCTTCTTCCTCAGCATTCTCGAGCTGCCGCATCGATGATTGAACGCTTGCACGAGCGATCAGTACGCCCACGGAGGGTTCGCATCCTGGCAGCCCACCTCGCCGCTCTGCTTCCACGGGATGCCTGGGTACTCGACGTCGGCTGTGGCGACGGGGCGGTTGCACGTGAGATAATGCGGCTCCGCCCGGATCTCTCCGTGGTCGGCATAGACACCTTGGTGCGCCCTGTCGTGGCGATTTCCGTCGTCAGGTTCGACGGAAGACGAATTCCGTTCAGGAACGGCTCGTTCGATGCCGCGATATTAGTCGACGTCCTCCACCACGCGGACGACCCGGCGGTGCTCCTTGCGGACACTTCACGCGTCTGCCGCAGGTGCATCGTGATAAAGGACCACCTTCTCCAGGGAGTCGGAGCCGGGCTCACTCTCCGGTTCATGGATCGGGTCGGGAACACGCGTCACTCCGTCGCGACGCCGTACACATACCTCAGTCCGCAGCAATGGGCCTCGCTTTTTGAGCGGGACGACCTCGTGCCTGACCTGTGGGAAGAGCGACTTGGGCTGTATCCGTTTCCGGCTTCCCTCGTATTCGAGCGCTCTCTCCACTTCGTCGCGCGCCTGGCTCCAGCCTCAGCTCGATGATCGCGCTGTTCATGTCACTCACGGAGTCGGAGCCACGCGGACTGCGCCGCTGGCGGCGAGCGGTATTGGCGAAAGCTCCGGTTCTACTCGGGATAACTTCCGCACTGGTCACCGCATTCGTGTGGGCTGGGTCCGACTTTGGCGCCGTCAAGCACGACGAAGCCGCGTATGAGCTTCAGGCGGAGATCTTCGCCCACGGTCGCTGGAGCCTGGCGACGCCAGAGCCGTCGGAGTTCTTCGAGCAGACGCACGTGCTCATCGAGCCAACTCTTGCATCCAAGTACCCACCAGGACACTCGCTGTTGATGTCTCTGGGGGCAATGGTTGGCGCCGTTTCGCTGGTGTCGCTCCTTCTTACTGCCGTGGCGGGGACTCTTGTCTATTCGCTGGCGGTGCGAGTAGCGGGTGGCTCCGTCGGGCTTCTGACATGGGCAATCTGGACGACCTCCGCTCAGAATCTGTACTGGCGCGCGTCGATGTTCTCGGAGCTCACGACTTCGGCGGCGATCCTCATGGCCTGGTGGCTCGTCCTGCGCTGGCGCGACCGGCCAGGTGCCGCGACACTCGGGGCGCTGGCAGGAGTCGTGGCCTGGGGCGGCATTACGCGCCCCCTGACCATGCTGGCCCTGTCACTCCCCATCGCCTGGATAGTGATGCGCTTCGCTATACGCGAACGAAGGTGGCGGGAGCTTGGTCTGGCCGCAGCAGTCGGATTCGTGGTTCTCGGAATCTGGCCGGCCTGGAGTTACGGTACACTCGGGTCAGCTACTCGCTCTCCCCACTCGGAATATACGGAGCAGTACATGCCATGGGACCGGATCGGCTTCGGGCTCAGCTCGGAGGAGCCGCTCCGGCAAGGGCCGCCCGATGTCGAGTTCTTGTTGAGCGCACAATTCGGGGAATTGCACGAGAACCATCAGCCCGCCGCACTTCCTGGCATTCTCGGCCACCGCATTCTTAACTTGCTTTTCCTGGAGTTCAGGGGCTGGCGCATCGCATTCCTTGTGTTCGCGGTGGTCGGTGTATTTCTCCAACCGCGCCTGGCGACGTTTCTCGGGGCCAGCGTGGCGTTCCTGATCCTGGCATATCTTCCCTACGCACACGCCTCGGACTGGACAGTCTACTACCTCGAGATCCTGCCGGTCGGGTGCTTCTTCATCGCGGTCGGTCTCGTCGAGCTCTTCGAGCGCAGCGAGGTGGCAGTGCAGGGGTCGGCCCGGCCGGCTGCGGGAGTCTCATCGTCCGGGGTGCTCGTCGCTGCGGTCCTTGTGGCAATCCTGGGGCTCTCCGTTCCCAGCATCATCGGGGTCCGTGAGACGCTCGCGAAGCGGGCCGGTCCGCTCAAGGGACTGGAATCATGTCTCGCTGGGGTCCGCATACCCGCCGGCGTGATCGTCCGCTATGCGCCCGATCACGTCATGCATCTGAGCCTGGTCCGAAACGTGGCCGAGCCCGCGACCGCTCCGGTCATCACTGCTCTCGACCGAGGACCGGACAATGACCGGCTTCTTCGAGCACGCCCGGAAAGGATCTGGTACCTGTATGATGAGCGGGCCAATACGCTCGCTCGCCTTGAGACCGGGCAGGCGTCCTCTCGTCGATCGGAGGTTGTCCGGACCTGTCAGTAGCGCTCCCGGAAAGTATGCCCACAAACGTCGTGGGCGGGCACCGCTCAAGAGGGCCCTAATGCCTGGCCCGTCAGCGGCGCTGACGGGATCCGTCAATTCATGGAGTCGGCCCTGTGCCGAGAATTCCCCGAGTCTACCGTTCCGAATTCAGGATCCACACCCTCGCCGACAGCGATGGAAGCTCTGCCTGGAGGGTGCCGTCTTTGACCCGGAGGTCGCTTGTCCCGTTGGCGGGGTACGACGCCTTCCATGATCCGTTCGCTGCCTCGATTGAGATGTCCAGCGGATCGTCCGATGCGTTGAATGCGACGATCGCCCACTGATCGCCCAGGCTCCGCTCGTAGACCAGGACGCGGTTGGCGTCGTCCACCTCGAGCCACTCGACTTCACCGTCCGTAAACAGCCGCAGGTTGTCCCGTCGCAGCGCGATCAATCCCTGGTAGGTCTCGAACAGGCCGAGGTCGGGCTGAACGTGGTTGGCGGTACGTGGCCGGCCCATCGGGTGCGTGACCTCGTCCTCATACTCCAGCTCGTCCCACACCATCGGCTTTCGCTGATCCGGATCGTCGGCGCCCCACATGCCGACCTCGTCACCGTACCAGACGTGCGGCGCGCCAATCCACGTGAACTGCTGGACCAGGATCATCTCCTGGATCTCGCGGGTGCGCCTGTCCGGGCTGTCGATCCGGTAGTCGGGGTTTTCTTTCGGATTGACCTGGTGCTTGTAGCGGCCGCGATTGAAGATGGACGTGCTGATCCGCGGACTGTCGTGACTGGAGGTCAGGTTCATCATCGCCCGGAGGTTCGGGTCCGGGATTCCCGCCGCCACCGAGTCGAGAGCCGCTGCGTACTGCGAGGCGCTGAGCCGCGGCGGCGCGCCGGCGAAGAAGCTTCGCGTCGGCTCGTACCAGCGGTAGTTCATCACGGCGTCGAACACGTCACCCTGCAGCCAGGGGGCCGGGTCGTACATCGTGTCCGGCCATTGCTCCCACCACACTTCGCCGACCAGGTACGCTTCCGGGTTGATATCACGGACTACCTTTCTGTACTCGCGCCAGAAGTCGAGCGGTACGATCTCCGCCACGTCCAGCCGGAAGCCGTCGACGCCGTCCGACGGATCGCCATCTCCGTTCGGATCGAGCCAGCGTCGGGTGACGTTGAACACGTGCTCCCGGACGGGAGGTACGAGCGTGCCGTCGATGGCTCCCTTCTGCGCACCCTCCGGGCGCCCGACCTTCCGCAATTCCGGCAGCTCCGGCACGCCTGCCCAGCCCGAGTAAGAGAACTCGTTGGTGTCCGGCGTCGCGGCGTCATCGAACCGCTCGATGGCGTACCAGTCGGCGTAGGCAGACGAGTCCTGGTTCTCCAGCACATCCTTCCAGGCCCAGAAGGTGATCCCAGTGTGGTTCCAGGAGTAGTCGACGATGATCCGCATACCGCGCCGGTGG
>JAENXO010000161.1 GCA_016649455.1 Gemmatimonadota bacterium
CCGCTCGCCGTCCACCTCGACCACGCTCACCATCGGATCGACCTTCGTCCCCTGCTCGCCGACCACTTCCCCATCGACCCGGACCCTGCCCTCGGCGATCAGCCGCTCGGATGCCCGCCGTGACGCCACGCCGGCCCTCGAAAGAAATTTGTGAAGGCGCATCCGTCATTCCAACCGGTCAGGGCAGTGATTCGGTCGCCGGCACACCGACGGCCGGGGGCTCCCGGGCATCCGACGAGGCCGCGTCCAGATCGTCCGCGAAGTCGAATTCTGCCATCGGCTCCGGCTCGACCTCCGGCTCGACCTCCGGCTCCGCCTCCACGACCGGGGCGGAATCCATCTCCGCCTCAGACGCCGACTCGCTCTCCGGCCCGTTCACCTGTATGGCAGCCGGCTGTTCTTCCGTCGATCCGAGCTCGACCGGGAATTCCTCGCTGGAGGGAAGATCGGAGAGCCCCTTCAGCCCGAAGTGTTCGAGAAACCTGTCCGTCGTGCCGTAAAGCAGCGGCCGGCCCAGTCCTTCCCCGCGACCCACGACAGTGATCAGCTCCCAGTCCAGCAACGTCCGCAAAACCGAGCTGGCGCTGACGCCCCGAACTTCCTCGATCTCGATCCGACCGATCGGCTGGCGATAGGCGATGATCGCCAGCGACTCCAGCGCTGCGGCGGAAAGGTGCGGCGGACGCGGGACCGAGTCGAATCGCTCCAGGTACGGCGCGAATTCCGGACGGGTCAGAACCTGGTATCCATCTCCCAGCTGATAGATCTGGAACGCGGCCTCATTCGTCTCGTAGCGTTCCCTCAATAGCTGGATCGCCTGTTCCACGTCGGCGTCCGACAGCCCCTCATCCGCCCGCGCGAGTTCGGCCAGCGTGAGCGGCGTCTGACTCGCGAACAGGGTCGCTTCCACGATCTGCTCCGGCTTCACGAAGTCTCCTCTGCGTCCGACTCCTCACCGTCCTGGCCGACCGACAGCAACCAGATCGGTGAGAACGGCTTCGTCTGTTCGATGCGGACGATCTGCTGCCGGGCCATCTCCAGGGCCGCGAGCAGAGCGGCTACGGCGTGAGCGCGCGTGCCCCAGGGCTTGAACAGCCGGTCCAGCGCAACTCGTTTCGCGCGCCCGATCAACCGTCGAAGCAGTGAGATTTTTTCCGCAACCGTCACGGTGGACGAAGGTGCCCGCACGCTGATCGGAGGCGGAGGCTCGGGAATGCGTGCAGCTGCGTGCAGCAACTCCTCCAGCGTCAACTGGAGCACGGACCTGGACGTGGCGGGGGGCCGCCTCGTTTCGACGTATCCCTTGCCCATGTGCCTGCCCCGCTGGGCCTCGGCGGTCTGCAAGACGTGCACGACGTCCTGGAAATGTTCGTATTCGAGCAGGCGACGCACGAGTTCGGCCCGCGGGTCTTCTTCCCATTCGAGCTTGTCGGGTCTCGGGAGCAGCAGTTGCGCCTTGATCCGGATCAGGGTGGCCGACATCTCGAGGAATTCACCGGCTCTTTCGAGCGGCATCTCGTCCAGCCCCTGCGCGATCGCCTCACGGAACTGGCCCGTGATATGAGCGATCGGGATATCGAACACGTCGATGTCCTGCGACCGGATCAGGTGCAGAAGCAGATCCAGCGGTCCCTGGAACCTCTCGAGCTCGACGACGAACGACTCGCCACCGATCCCGACCGGTGATCCAGGTGCCCTGATCGTCGACGTCGAATTCACCAACCGCTCCGAGCTTGATTCCGGTCGGAAGTCGGGCTAAACTTCATGATTCCAGTGCCGAACCAGAACAACGAAGGATAGAGAACGTGCCGAACATCAAGAGTGCCAAGAAACGACTCCGTCAGTCGCAGGTTCGCCGCGACCGGAACCGGGCGGTTCGCTCGGAGTTGAGGACGCGGACTAAGGCCCTGCTCGCCACCGAAGACGCAACCGAAGCGGCCGAGCAGTATCGCGTCGTGGTGTCGCTTCTCGACCGGGCTGCCCGCAAGGGCGTGATCCCGTCGAACGCCGCGGATCGCGGCAAGTCCCGCCTGGCACGCTACGTGAGTCGCCTCGACAACTGACCTTCCGGCCGCTGCCCGCGGCTGGTTCACGCCACAACCCGCGACTCGTCCCACCGCGCCGGAACGGCGCACGGGGCGGGCGCGGGGCCGTCGTTTCAGCCGGCGCCTCCCCTGTCGGACTCGTCACCCTCCGGAGGCCTCTCGCTTTCTTCTTCCAGCATCCTCGATACGGCGTCGAAGCTGTCCGGATCGTCCAGGCTGAGGGATTCCAGGAACTCGAGCTCATCCAGGAACTCATCCCCATCCGCGGAACTGGTCTTCTCGTCGATCGGCTCTTCCGGCTCGTTCACCTCCTCGACCACCTGCTCGACGAATTCCTCCACCTGTTCTGCCTCTACGGACTCCTCGACGACGGCAGCCAGTTCACCCAGGACATCTTCGGCTGCTTCCAGGGCATCTGTATCCGTCGACCGTCCCTCATCGAGCAGGTCTTCGACCACCGTCTCGTGCAGACCGGCAGCACCGGACTCGGTCCACGCTCCGGGCTCCACCCGTCGTGTGGCGGCCGCCTCGGATGGCGCCGTCACCTGCAGAAGCACAGCCCCGAGCAAAGCCACGGCCTCACGTTCGACGTCCAGGGCGCTCGCGACCTCCCTGAGCTCGCGCTCGTGGGCTTCCTTCCGACTCTCCCACTCGCCGTCATCGAATTCGCCGACCTGGTGCCGAAGCTCGGCCTCCTCCAGCTCCGCCGCGCAGACGTCGTGGCGCTCCTCGAACGCTGACAGCTGCCCCTTTCGCTGAGACAACGAGGTCTCGATCTCCTCCTTGTGGCCGTGCAGCTCGTCTTCGACCCCCGTGAGCCGGTGCCGATAATCAACGCGGACTCGCTTGGCGACGGCCGGCCGATACTTGCCGCCGAGATCGTCGAGCTTCGCGAGCCATTCCATGTATTGAGCCCGCCGCTCCAGAAGCGTACGGATCGCATCGGGTATCACGAGATCCTGTCCTCCCTGCTCGGCGGTCATGCGTCCCCCTCAGCCTCGAAGCGAGTTTCACCACTCACGATCGTTCTCATTATCCTGCCCGGAAGCACCCAGCCCGCAAGCGGCGTGTTCCGACTCCGCGAGTAGAAGCGTGCCGGATCCACCGTCCACGACTCGTCGGGCGCGTACAGCACGATGTCCGCCGGCGCGCCCTGTCGCAACGTGCCCGTGTCGAGTCCCATGATTCGCGCCGGGGCACAGGACATCCGATCGATCAAGCCGGAAAGTGTCATGTGCCCGGGTTCGACGAGCGCCTTCATGCACAGCGAGAACGCCGTTTCGAGCCCGTTGATTCCGAACGGGGCGTCGTCGAATTCCCGCTCTTTCTCATCGTAGTGATGGGGGGCGTGGTCGGTGGCGATCACGTCGATCACCCCTTCCACGAGCGCCTGGCGCACGGCCTCCACGTCCTCTTCAACTCGCAGTGGAGGATTCACCTTCGCCTGCGTGTTGTACCCGCGCACGAGCTCCTCCGTGAGAAGCAGGTGGTGCGGCGTCACTTCAGCCGTGACACGAAGCCCGCGCTCCTTCGCCCACAGCAGCTGATCCACAGACTGGCGGGCGGACACGTGGCATACGTGAAGGTGCCCTCCCGTGAGCTCGCTCAGCAGCACATCCCGCGCGACCATTCCGGCCTCGGCCGCGTTCGGAATGCCACGCAGTCCCAGGGCCGTCGCCACGGGGCCCTCGTTCATCACACCGCCGGGCGTGAGGCCCGGATCCTCGGCATGCTGAAGTACCGGAATGTCGAACGTCTGCGTGTATTCCAGCAGCCTTCGCATCAGGCCCGAATTGTGGACCGGATGACCATCGTCGGAAACGGCCACCGCGCCGGCTGCGACGAGTTCCCCGATCTCGGTCATCTGCTCGCCCTTCTGGCCGATCGATGCCGCCCCGATCGGCATGACCCTCGAGGCGCGCACTGCCCGTCCCGCTGCCCTGACATACCCCACGGCTGCGGGAGAATCGATCGGCGGATCGGTGTTCGGCATCGCCCAGATCGTGGTGAAGCCGCCAGCTACGGCCGCCCGCGAACCGGAGGCGATCGTCTCCTTGTGCTCCCCACCCGGCTCCCGCAGATGCACGTGGACATCGATCAGTCCTGGTGACACCGTGAGTCCGGTGGCGTCTATCGACTCCGCGCCGTCCGGGGCCTCGACCCCCAGACCGACCGCCTCAATTCGACCGTCGACAATGAGAACTGCCGCGGGAGAGTCGAGTCCCTGCGAGGGATCGACCACCCTGCCGCCGTAAATGTGCAGGGGCCGGCTCATGCTTCCCCCTTCTTGGCTTCTTCGGCCCGCTCAGGCGCTCCGCCGGCGAGCAGATACAGGACTGCCATGCGAACGGCGACGCCGTTCGTCACCTGTGGCAGGATCACCGACTGAGGCCCGTCCGCGACGGCCGAATCGATTTCGACCCCGCGGTTCATCGGGCCGGGGTGGAGGACCACGGTGTCAACGGGAGCCCTTTCGAGCCGCGCCTGGCTTACCCCGAACACCCGGTTGTACTCGCGCAGCGACGGAATGAAGCCAGCGTTCATGCGCTCGAGCTGAAGGCGCAGCACGTTGAGCGCGTCGGCCCACTGGATGGCATCTTCGACGTGCGCGAACACCTGGACTCCCAGGCTTTCAATCGCCGTCGGGATCAGGCTCTTCGGCCCACACACCGCCACCTCGGCACCCAGCTTCTGCAGACCGAAAATGTTGGAGCGCGCGACGCGCGAATGAATGACGTCTCCCACGATGCAGACCTTCAGGCCTTCGATCCGTCCGAACGAATCCCGGATCGTGAGCAGGTCGAGCAGGCCTTGCGTCGGATGTTCGTGCTGGCCGTCGCCGGCATTGATCACGTTCGACGGAATCCTGTCAGCCAGGAACTGAGCGGCACCCGACGATCCGTGCCGGATCACCACCATGTCGATCCGCATGGCCTCGAGGTTCCGCGCCGTGTCGACGAGCGTCTCACCCTTCACGACAGAGGAACCGCTCGCCGCCACATTCACCGTGTCGGCGCCGAGACGTTTCTCCGCGAACTCGAATGAGATCCGGGTTCGCGTGGACGGTTCGAAGAACAGGTTGACGATCGTCTTTCCGCGCAGCACGGGCACTTTCTTGATCGCCCGCTCGCTGATCTCCTTGAACGGCTCAGCCGTGTCGAGAATGGCGCGAATCGTCTCGCCCGACAGGGTCTCGAGACCGATCAGGTCCTTGCCCAGCCCGGAGTCCGGCCGTTTGTCGTTCATTGCGCACCCGCTGCGGAGACGAGCGTGACGGATGACTCGTCGTCGAGTTCCGGAACCCGGACTTCCACCAGGTCCCGGGCCGAGGCGTCGACGGTGAGACCTACATAGTCTGCCTGAATGGGCAGTTCTCTTCCACCCCGGTCCACGAGCACGCAAAGCTCGATCTTGCGTGGCCGGCCGAAGTCGGCCAGCTCCTGGAGCGCTGCCCGGATCGTACGCCCGGTGAACAGCACGTCGTCCACGATCACCACCCGGTCGCCGTCGATGTCACCGGGGACTTCCGTCATTCCGATGATCGGCATGGGCCCGATCTGGTGCAGATCGTCGCGATAAAGGGTGATATCCAGGCTTCCGGTAGGAACGTTGAAGCCGCCGGTGTCCTGAAGAATCGACGCCAGCCGTCTGGCGAGCTGAACGCCCCGTCTGCGGATTCCCACCAGCAGGAGCCCCTCTCCGGCGCCACCGGCCGTGATTTCCGACGCCAGCCGATGCAGAGTTTCGTCCACACCTGCCGCGTCGAGAAGCTGCTGGGCTTTCTCCGAAGTCATTCCGTATGTCCTCCCTGGTCCGAACGGGGCCGGGATCGAGTCCGAACGGCAGTTTGATGTGCCTGCGCGGGCGGGCCTCGGGACCGAAAATGCGGCGTGTCCGGGCTCCGGCCCGCCGCAGTATACCGACCGCGTTGCGGGGGATCAACGGGCCTGATTTGCGTGACCCGAAACTCCCATGCTCGAGGGATCTCGGGGCAGGCCAGCTTGTCTCGGTCGGGCCCCGTTCCTAGCTTGCCGCCGCCTTCCCATGGCCGGGCCGCGCCCTGCCGAGCCCGTTCTCTGAATCGACGGGAGGACCATGCGACGCCTCGAAATCGGAGCCCTGGCGGCCCTGTTCATAGCCGTTTCGGTGGCGTTGGTCGCCGCGCGAA
>JAENXO010000427.1 GCA_016649455.1 Gemmatimonadota bacterium
CCTGGGTACGTTCGACGAGGAGGGTTTCCTCCGGATCGTGGGACGCCGGAGCGATGTGATCCTCCGCGGTGGATACAGTGTCCATCCGCGCGAAGTCGAGGATCATCTCCGGTCACTCCCGGCCGTGCACGAGGCAGTAGTGATCGGATTGCCGCACGAGGTGCTCGGCGAGCTGGTTTGTGCCTGCGTGGTTCCGGTCGAGGGCGCGTTGGTGACCGAAGACGAGATTCGCGCGCTGTGCAGGCCGGTCCTGTCGGACTTCAAGCTGCCCGACGTGGTTCAGCTGTTCGAGACGTTGCCCGACGCAGAGACCGGTCGAGCCCGCAGACTCGAACTCGTCCGTCTGGTGAAGATGCACCTCGCCGCCCGCGGCCGGACACCGGCCGACGGGCAGCACAATTAAGAAGGAGAGTCTCGTCGCATCGTCCCCTCCGGCAGAGCCGGAGGCGAGATCGACGGGCCTCTCGCCCGCTCCAACGAGCGGTCCTGATACTTCTGGAAGTAGAACGAGAGGCATGAACGAACTGTATGCACACGCGCCGCACAGGCGCCCGGGAGTGGGGCCCGAGGAGATATCCTCCAACGCGGCTCTGCTCATCGATTTCGACAACGTCACCATGGGGACCCGGTCCAACCTGGGCCAGGAGCTCCGACGGTTGCTCAACTCAGACATCATCAAGGGGAAGGTCGCCGTTCAGCGAGCATACGCGGACTGGCGACGGTATCCCCAGTACATCGTTTCCCTGTCCGAAGCCTCGATCGACCTGATCTTCGCGCCGGCGTACGGGTCGTCGAAGAAGAACGCGACGGATATCCGCCTGGCGATCGACGCCCTGGAACTCGTGTTCATCCGTCCCGAGATCGGCACCTATATCCTGCTGTCGGGCGACTCGGACTTTTCGAGTCTGGTCCTGAAGCTTAAGGAGTACGGCAAGTACGTCATTGGGGTCGGAATGCAGGAGTCGAGTTCCGATCTGCTCGTGCAGAACTGCGATGAGTATTACAGCTACAACAGCATTTCGGGCCTGACGTCCGCCCAGGACGGCCCGACCGAGAAACATGATCCGTGGGTGCTCGCGTCCCGGGCGATTCTGAAGATGGAGGAGCGCAAGGACGTCATGCGCTCCGACCGATTCAAACAGGTCATGCTGGAACTCGATCAGTCGTTCGACGAGAAGGAGATCGGGTACAGCAAGTTCAATCGATTCCTCACCGAATCGGCTTCGAAGGGCGTCCTGTCACTGGAGAAGGCTGCCAACGGGCAGTATGAAGTCGCCTCCGGCTCCCGAGCAAAGGCGATCGCGGCTGGCGAAGGGCTCCCCGCGGAAGCTCCGGCCGGCAGTCCTGCCCCATCTCCAGCTCCGGAAAAGAGTACCCGGTCGAGATCGCGCAGCAGCCGCTCGCGGGAGCGGAAGCCCTCGCCCAGCGTAGCACCGCCGGCGGAGAAGGAAGCGCCGACGGTCGATGAAGATCGACTGCGCAGCGCCTACGGGCTCCTGTCGGGCGTAACGGCGGATCTGGCCCGACCAGGGGCGCCGGTGAGGGACTCGGAGGTCAAGCGGCGGATGCTCGAGAAGGACGGGCAGTTCGACGAGGCGGCGCTCGGGTTCAGCAAGTTCAGCAGGTTCCTGCGCCAGGCGCACGATGAGGGGATCGTCGATCTCGAACGGGGCCCGGAGGGGAACTACCTCATCTCCCCGATCGACGGCGGAACCGGGTCTGCCGCGCAGACGGTGGCGAAAGACACCCGGACTCGGGCGACGGTCGAGGCCGAAGCGCCGAAGGAAAAGCCGAGCCGGAGCCGTCGGGGGCGGTCGGAGCGGTCCGACCGGGGAACCAGGCGGGACAGCGATCGGGCACGGAAGCCGGATGTGCCTGCGGAGGAGACCGTCGAAGCCGCGCCCGCTACGACCGAGGTGGTGGCGGAAGCCGTGGAAATCCGGGAGGAGAAGCTCGAGATCAGGGCTGACACGGTGGACGTCCCGCCAGCAGCCCCGCCCTCTGAGGTTCAAAGCACGAGCGTGGATGTTTCAGAGTCCGCTCCCGAGCCCACTCGCCCGGTCGGGATGGGCCGATTCCGACGGGGCTCACGAAGTCGCTCGGCGCCGCCGGCCGGCCGGACGAAAACCGTCCCGGGCCCGGCAGATGATGACGCTCCGAAACTGGCCGAGGAGGGGCCGAAACAGGCGGCGGATGTCACGCCTCAGCCCCCGGCGCCTTCCAGCGACGAGACCCCTCAGGTGACCGATCGGGCAGATGCGCCGGGCGACCAGCCAACCAGGTCCGTTTCGGGCCGCCAGCGTGGGCGAGGCCGGAGCAGTCAGTCCCGTCCGACGGCGACCCGGGAGTCGCCGTCGGCCACGCCGCCTGAGAGTTCGGGGTCGGACGAGGCGCCCGAGCCCTCGCAGTACCAGGCGCAGATTGAGGTGATGTCGCGGAATTACCCGGGAGTCGGGCGCCGGACGGCCGATGTGCTGTTCCGGGAGTTCGGTGATCGACTCTACCTGGTGATCGACGAGCAGCCGGAGCGGATCCGCGCCTTGCTTCCCGAGCATCGGGCGAAAGCCGTGCTCGCGGGAAGGGAAGCCGAGCGGAATTCAGAGTCCCGGGACGGCTGATCAGGACCACCCCGGATCGATGTGGAACAGGGGCGAACACGGAGCCCGCGGCGGTGACCCGGCGCGGGCTCTTCCCGTTGAATTTTATGCGCGTCCGGCAATCGAGCTCGCTCCCGATCTTCTCGGACGCGTACTCGTACGGCAATCGGCTGACGGTGTGACATCCGGCCGGATCGTGGAGACGGAGGCCTACCCCGGTCCC
>JAENXO010000021.1 GCA_016649455.1 Gemmatimonadota bacterium
GCGGCTGCCGCGAGTTGGCTGTTCGCGCCCACGACGAACCTCTCGAAGCTGTACCTGGGATTCAGGCCGGATGCCCTGGCGGCCTCCTCGTCGCTCATGCGCGACTCTGAAGAGACAGGGCTCGGGGTGGGCGCCCTGGGGACCGGAACCTCTTCCGCCTCTCCCGCACCGCTGAGTTCGGGAAACACCAGGCGATCAGCCGACCCGCTGTGCTCGAACTGAATGTGGACCGATCGGCCGAGCTCGCGCCGGGCGAGGTCACGTAGCAGGTCACCGTACTTGTCCTCGATCCATTCGACCGCGAAGCGGGTAGGTGCCGCTACGATCAGGGTATCATCGGAGAGCGCGACGGCCTCAGTGGAGGTCAGCCAGGTGCGGAAGGTCTGCTCCGGAAGCACCTCGCGAGCCGCAGAGGTGATCGAGGACCAGGCTTCGGCGGCCGTCAATTCCATCGCAAGTAGACCGGATGAGGGAACGGATGCGCCCCGGATCGGAACGGGGCAGGGATGCTACAGGAAGTTTTCCACACTGTCAACGCATCGGGGCCGACCCAGAAACAAGTTTGACAGAAACACCGTAACTGCCTAGTCTCAAGGGCTATTTTTGAACGACGGCACGAATGGAGACGCCGACGACATGCAGCCGACATATAGAAATCCCAGCAGGAAGAAGCGCGTGAAGGACCACGGGTTCCGCGCGCGGATGAAGACCAAGGGCGGACGGAACGTTCTCGCGCGTCGCCGACGCCGGGGGCGCCATTCCCTGACGGTCAGCGACGAAGTCCACCGCAAGCACCGCCGCTGAGCCGCGGGCGGGCGCCCTGCCCGTGTCGGACGGACGTCCGTTTCCCCGCGCCAGCAGGCTCCGGCGATCCAGTGATATCCGGAGTGTATTTCGAACGGGTCGCCGTCAGCGGTGTGGTCCCCTGGATATCTTCCTGGGAACCGGACAGAAGGCGATACCACGCGTGGCAATCGTAGTGCCTCGTCACGGACGGACGGCAGTGGAACGGAATCGTCTCAAGCGACGGCTGCGGGAGATCATCCGCCTCTTCTGGCTTCCCGTCGCCCCTCACGGAGACCTCGTGGTCCGCGCGCGACCCGACGCGTATGAGCGCGACTACGCGGAGCTCCGGGACCGCTTGATGGCATGCCTCGAGATTCCCACATGTTGAGCCGGGCGTTGGTCAGCGTGATCCGCCTGTACCAGGCCGGCGTGTCGCCGCTGCTTCCGACTGCCTGTCGGTACGACCCGAGCTGCTCGGAGTACGCACGAATCGCGATCGAGCGACACGGGCCGGGTCGTGGACTGTGGCTGGCGACCCGTCGAATTGCCCGGTGTCACCCGTTCGGGGGCTTCGGCCCCGATCCCGTGCCCGATGCCGGACGACCTGAACCAGAACTGGAAAGAACCGGCCCATAGATGGAGAAACGTGTCGTTCTCGCCGTGGTCCTGACCGTCGCGGTGATCTTCCTGACGAATGTGCTGTTTCCCCCGCCCCCGGCTCCAATCGGGGTAGAGCCGGCGGAGAGCGATTCGCTCGTACTGGACACCCGGGTCGAGTCAGGTGCCGGTGAGTTGCCCGAGGTGTCAGAACCGTCTCTGACGGTCGATTCGTCTGAAGCCGTCCGACTTCCGGGCGCTGCGCCAACGATCGAGGGTGACACGATCGTAGTTCGCAGCGACCTGTACGAGCTTCGCTTCTCGACGGTCGGCGCCACTCTGATCAGCGCGCGTCTGCTTGAGTACGAATCCTATTCTGTGAGGGCGAACGGCGACGACAGGGTACAACTGGTCCGACCAGGTGATCGCCTGTTCGGCTACCGGGTGGCCGCCGGAGGAGACACCGCGTCGCTTGGAGACCATTTGTTCACGTCGGACCGTCGGGAGATCACGCTCGGCGATCAGACGGAGTCGGACTCCCTGCGGCTGTCATATGAATTCCCGGGGTCGGCGATCCGTTTCGTGGTCGTGTACAGATTCCGTCCGGATTCGTACCTGGTGGAAGTGAGCGGCCGCCTGGAAGGACTCGGCGACCAGGGCTGGGCGGTGCTGACTTCCCTCGGGAAGGGTCTCCCGACGAACGAGAAGGACTCGGACGAGGACTTCAATCAACTGGCGATCGTCACCAATGGTCCGGCGGGCGGGATCGAGAGCGTTCAGTTCGCCAAGATCGCGCCCGGCGAAGTCAGGACGACCGCAGGTGGGCCGTTTGAGTGGGTGGCCGTGAAGAACAAGTACTTCCTGGTCGCGTTCATGGCGGCGGAGGAAGGTCCCCTGTTCGGTGGGCTGATCGTGACGGGCGGGCACGAGGAGCACACCGCCGGAACCCTGACCTCCCTGCCGGTCCCAGCGGGCAGTGCCGGATTCCAGTTCAACGCCTACATCGGACCGCAGGAGTACAGCCGGCTCGAAGCAGTCGGGCAGGATCTCGAGGCCGTGAATCCGTACGGCTGGAAGTGGCTGCGTCCAATCATCCGCCCGCTGGTCGGCATCGTGATGCTGGTCCTTGGCTGGATGCACGAAACCCTGAATCTTGCCTACGGGTGGGTGCTCATCCTGTTCGGTGTGATGATGCGGGTCGTCCTGTTCCCGCTGTACCAGAAGTCCATGCGGGCCCAGATGGCCCAGATGCAGGTGCAGCCCCTCATGAAGGAGCTGCAGGAGAAGTACAAGGACGAGCCGCAGAAGCTGCAGACCGAGATGATGAAGCTGTACAAGGAGCACGGAGTCAATCCGCTCGCGGGCTGTCTGCCGATGATGGTTCCGATGCCGATTTTGTTCACGTTGTTCTTCGTGTTCCAGGGTACGATCGAGTTCCGGGGCGTGCCGTTCCTGTGGCTGCCGGACCTGTCGCTCAAAGATCCGTACTACATCATCCCGCTTCTGATGGGTGTGTCGATGTTCCTCCTGTCCTGGATCGGACAGCGTGGAATGGACCAGAACAACCCGCAGATGAAGATGATGGTCTACGTTCTGCCGGTCGTGTTCACCGTGATGTTCGCCTCATTCCCATCGGGCCTGAACCTGTACTACACGACGAGCAACATCGCCTCGCTTCCGCAGCAGCTCTATCTGTCCAAGGAACGGCAGGCGGCGCGATCGCGGATGGCTACCTCGAGGCCGGACGGCGGTAAGGGAAAGAAGAAGAGCGGCCGAAGCAAGCGCGACGGCAACTGATTTCCGGCGGGCGAGCGTGAGCCTGAGGAGTCGTCCCACGGACGCAAAGCGCAACCGCGACACGATAGCCGCAATCTCGACGGCGGCGGGTCGGGGTGCGATAGCGGTGATTCGCGTATCCGGGCCCGATGTGCGGGCCATCGCGGATACGATAGGGCTGAACGACCTCGAGGCACGCCGCGCGAGCCTGCGCCGCCTGGATCACCCGGATGGCGGAGGAGGCGTGGACCGGGTCCTGGCCACGCTGTTCCCGGGCCCGGGCTCGTACACCGGTGAAGATCTCCTCGAAATCAGCTCTCACGGCGGCGCCCTCGTCCCGCAGCTTGTGCTGGATGCCGTTCTCGCGGCCGGGGCCCGACCGGCGGAGCCCGGAGAGTACACGAGGCGCGCGTACCTCAACGGCCGGGTCGACCTGCTGCAGGCCGAGGCGACGGCCGACCTGATCGAGGCAGCCTCGCCAGCTCTCGCGCACATCGCCCTGCAACATCTCGAGCGAGGACTGTCACGGCGGATCGAGTCGTTGCGAGCACAGCTCATCGAGGCGCAGGCGCTCATCGCCTATGACATCGATTTCCCGGACGAAGACGACGGCCCACTGGACCCGGCTCGGCTCGATGCCGTGATGGTCACGCTGGCCGGCGAGTTGGAGGGTCTGCTCGCGCTGGCGCCGGAGGGCGAAATGCTCCGGGAAGGTGCGCTGACAGTGATCGCGGGTCGTCCGAATGCCGGTAAGTCAAGTCTGTTCAATGTGTTAGTGGGATTCGAGCGAGCGATCGTCACCGAGCACCCCGGTACGACGCGCGACGCGATCGAGGCGGTGGTGGGAGTTGAGGGGTACCCGTTCCGGCTAGTCGACACAGCCGGTCTGCGCGATGAAGCCGGCGACATCGAGGGGATCGGGATCGAAGTCGCGAGGAGCTATCTGAGCCGGGCGGAGATCGTGCTGTTCTGTGTCGAGGACGGCCGCCCGTTGGATCGGGAGGAGCAGGAGTTCCTGTCTGGTGTTTCTACCGGTCGGGCGTCAGGGCGGGCGATCCTGGTGCGGACTAAGACCGACCGGGTCGAGGATCGCGCGTCCGGAAACGACCGGAGTGCGATCGGAGACCTGCCTGAGGTCCGGTTCTCATCTGTGGCCGGTGCGGGAGTGACCCGACTGCGTGAGCTGTTGCTGGAAGCGGCGTACTCCGGGCTTCGCTCGGAGGTGGAGGCGCCGCTCGTGACGCGCCGCCGCCATGTACGGGCCCTGGAAGACGCACGGGCCGACGTGGAGGGGTTCGAAACGGCTCGGACTGCCGGGCTGCCGCCGGAGATCGCCGCGACCCACCTGCAGGACGCGACTCTCCGACTCGAAGAACTGCTGGGTGTAGTCACGACCGAAGACCTGCTGGATGCCGTGTTCAGCAGTTTCTGCGTCGGGAAGTAAGAAGCGGCCGGGGAACGACTGCGGCGCCACTCCCGGCCGGATGAGTCGAGCACGAAAGACCGGCGAGCGGTCAGGCCGTGCGCTGACACCGCGGGCACAGGTAGGTTTTCCGACCCGAGACACTCATCGACTTCAGCTTGCTCGAGCAGCGTGGGCAGGTCTTTCCAGGCGACCGGCGGTTGATCAGCCAGCCGGGGTCCGCGTGGGCGGCCTGCCAGTGGAGTGTCGCCCGCCGCAACACGCGCTTCAGGTAGGTGTGCACCCGGCCGAGCTGCTCGATGGACATGTCGGCGATCTTCAGATCAGGCCGGTAGCCGGCCTGGAAACAGATCTCGTCCGCATACTCGTTGCCGATCCCCGCCACGATTTCCTGGTCCATCAGGACGCTCTTGAGCGACACGCGGGGCTTGGTGCCTGCAAGGCCGACGAATACCTCGGCGGTAAAGTCGTCGCTCAGCGGGTCGAGACCCAGCCGCTCGAACGTACCGAGTCCGCTGAAGTCCTCGCCGTCCACCAGGTGAATTTCGCCCTGGTCTCCCGGAGCGGCGTACCGCAACTCCCGCCCTGCTGCGAACTGCAGCCGGATTCGACTATCGTCATCCGGTGGAGTCGTCTGGGATTCCAGGAAGATTCGCCCTTCGCTTCCCATGTGGAACACCAGGTTCGCACCGGAGCGGAAGCGGACGACCACGTAGCGGCCGTGGCGCTCGACGGAGTCGATCGCGTGACCGCGGATCTTCTCCTCTGTCAACTCCGGGTCGATGTCGACGGACTCTTCGTTGTCAATCAGTACGGCCGACACCGTCTTGCCGGTCGCGTACCCGGCGAAGGCGTCGATCATTCGCTCGACGTCGGGAAGCTCTATCATTCAGCGATCCTCGAGAAGCCAGAGGTTAGTTGGACGCACGCCGATACACCGAACATCGGAAAAGGTGCCGCTACCGTTCGGCGCGGAATTCTGCGGGCAACGGACCGGATGGCGGAATCGGTTCGACGGAATGCACGCTGGCGTATGGCGGGCCCCGGTGCAAAGCGGCAACGAACTCCTGTACTGCGGCGGCCGGACCCGAGGCCCGTATCTCCACCGAGCCGTCCGGGAGATTTCGCACGCTTCCCGCGAGGCCGAGGCGCTGAGCTTTGCGAACTGCCCACCAGCGGTATCCGACGCCCTGTACCCTTCCGCTGACGCGAAAATCGATCCGTTGCTGTCTCGTTTGGTGCAAGCCGGGTATCTCCGTATGTTCGCGGCCGGGTCAGGTGATAAACCTAAAATGCAGGGCAAGGGGCGCGCGACGGGATGAAGTATGACGTCATCGTGATCGGAGGGGGGCACGCGGGGAGTGAGGCGGCGAATGCGGCTGCCCGCCTTGGTGCTCGGACCCTTCTCGTAACGTCCTTCCTAGCCCGTATCGGGCTGATGTCCTGCAATCCGGCGGTAGGCGGGGTGGCGAAGGGGACCGTGGCCCGGGAGGTGGACGCGCTCGGCGGAGTCATGGGGCGTGCGGTCGACCGAACCACGCTGCACTTCAGGATGCTCAACCAGTCGAAGGGGCCGGCGGTGTGGGCCCCCAGGGCTCAGTGTGACCGGGGTCTCTACCCGCGCGAGGTTCGGCGCCAGCTCGAGGAACGGGAAGCGCTCGACCTGTTCCAGGCTACGGTCGAGGCATTGTTGATCGAGGACGGAAGGGTCGCGGGAGTAGTCACGTCAGACGGCAGCACGTTCCGGGCTCGGGCAGTCGTACTGACCGCCGGGACGTTTCTGCGTGGGACGATCCACCTCGGCCCGCGGACACGGATCGATGCGGGTCGGGCAGGAGATCCACCGACGATCCGCCTGGCCGAGCAGCTCGAGCAGCTGGGGCTTCAGGCCGAGCGGTTCAAGACGGGGACCCCTCCGCGGATCGACGGTCGCACGGTGGATTACTCGCGTTTCGAGCGTCAGGACGGACAGGACGACGGCGCCCGGTTTTCGCACTGGGAGAACGCGGGTGGACTCCCACCCCTTCCCTGCTGGATCGGCAGCGCGGGCCCGGAGGTCAAGGCGATCGTGGAACAGAACCTCGAGAGTTCAGCGCTGTACGGCGGGGCGATTTCGTCGCTGGGCCCGAGGTACTGCCCGTCGATCGAGGACAAGGTCGTGAAGTTCCCCGATGCCGAACGTCACCAGGTGTTTCTGGAGCCGGAGGGGCTCGAGACGACCGAATTGTATGTGAACGGACTGTCGACCTCGTTGCCGCCGGATGTGCAACGGGCCTTTCTGCAAGCAGTTCCGGGTCTCGAGTCGGCTCATATGACGCAGCCGGGCTATGCGATCGAGTACGACTATTTTTCGCCCGACCGGCTCAACTCGACCCTCGCATTGCCGGATTTGCCGGGTTTGTGGCTCGCCGGGCAGGTGAACGGCACGACTGGCTACGAGGAGGCGGCAGGCCAGGGGGTCGTGGCCGGGATCAACGCTGCGCTGTTCACGCTCGGACGGGACGCCTGGGTTCCGGCGCGCGACGAGGCGTTCCTCGGTGTTCTGGTAGATGATCTCGTGACCAGGGGCGTGGACGAACCGTACCGGCTGTTCACTTCGAGAGCGGAATTCCGGCTGATTCTCCGCCAGGACAACTGCCTGTGGCGGCTGGGTCCCGTGGCCGAGCGTCTCGGTCTGCTGACGGACAATGAGCGCGAGTCGCTCGAGCACCATCTCCAGCAGCTGGAGCGGACCCGCAGGTGGGTAAGCGAAACCCGAGTTCGCCCCGAGGAGTTGAACGGGTGGCTGAATTTGCGCGGGGGGGCCGCGATCCCGGAGACACAATCACTTGAAAGACTGTTGCGACGACCGGAAGTCACCCTGGAGGCGCTGCTGGCCGCCGATGGGCCGCTTACCGGTCCCGAACTCGACCGGGATGCGCGTACTACCGTCGAGATGGAGACCAAGTATGCGGGCTATATCGAACGGGATCGGGAGAGGGCCGAGTCGTTGAAGATGCGTGAAGAACACCCTCTGCCACCGGATGCTGAATACCTGGAGTTTGAGTCCGTTTCGAGGGAAGCAAGGCAGAAACTGGACCGCGTGCGCCCGACGAGCGTCGGACAGGCGGCCCGAATTCCCGGGATCTCACCGTCCGATCTGCAGAATCTGCTGGTGGAACTCAGGAAACGGTCGGCTCCCGGTGTTGCACGTGAAACAGTGAAGCGGGAGGACTGAACAGAATATTCCCCACACCGCTTCCCTGTTGCACGTGCAACATTCTCGACATTCTTGGCGTCCCGCCGCGGCACGTGTATATTCCCGGCCCTGCTGGGAGGGTGCGGTTCAATGTGCTCGCTCGGAGGCTCGTGTAAGGACCGCGAGGCGACGATCCCACCGGACGTTGCTACGGATCAATCGAAGTTATCTCGAGTGAGGAGCCGCGAGGCGCCGATGGGACGTGTCATCGCCATCGCAAATCAGAAGGGCGGCGTCGGCAAGACGACGACCGCCATAAATCTCGGCGCATCCCTGGCGGTCGCGGAGAAACGCACCCTCATCGTCGATTCCGACCCGCAATCCAACGCCACGAGCGGCTTGGGGATTCCGCAGGATCCAGAGCTTCCCGATATATACGACTGCCTGGTCAATGGCGTTCCCGTGGAGGAGGCACTCCGCCAGAGCGTCCATTTTCCGATGCTCGACGTCGTGCCGGCGAGTCGTGACCTGGCTGGGGCGGAAATCGAGCTCATCGAGCGCCCGAACCGGGAGCGCGTTCTCCGCTCGGTGCTGGAGCCGATTCGCGACCAGTATGAGTACATCCTCATCGACTCTCCCCCGTCGCTCGGCTTGCTGACACTGAACGCCCTCGTGGCATCCGACTCGGTGCTGATCCCGATTCAATGTGAATTCTACGCGCTCGAAGGCCTGAGTCAGCTGCTGAACACGGTCCGGATCGTCCAGCGCAACATGAACCGGGACTTGGGGATAGAGGGCGTTTTACTCACGATGTTCGATTCCCGGCTCAACCTGTCGAAGCAGGTGAAGAGTGAGGCGGAGGAGTACTTCGGAGCAAAGGTATTTCGAACGGCGATTCCCAGGAACGTTCGCCTGGCCGAAGCACCGAGCTTCGGCCAGCCGATCGCTCTGTACGACGTTCTGTCGACCGGTGCCCGGGGATACCTGAGCCTGGCGTCGGAAATCGTCCGACGGGATACGCGGAAACGGAGGACTGGAGTTGCCTGACTCGAAGAATCGACTCGGACGCGGACTCGGCGCGCTATTGGGAGACATGATCGACGAGCAGGCGGAGGGCGACCTTCCTGTCGGCGAAATCGAACTGCGACGGGTCCGCCCGAATCCCTTCCAGCCCCGGCGCGAGTTTGATAGCGTGGCCCTGGCGGAACTCCAGGCTTCGATTCGCGAGAATGGTCTGCTGCAGCCGCTCGTGGTTCGCGTGGCGGGGGAAGGATTCGAACTCGTGGCCGGGGAGCGGCGGTTTCGCGCCCTTTCCGGTCTCGAACGTGATACCGCGCCGGCGATTGTACGCAAGCTCAGCGACGAGCAGATGCTGCTGCTGGCCCTGGTCGAGAATCTGCAGCGCGAGGAGCTGAACGCGATCGAGGAGGCATTCGCGTATCAGCAGTTGATTGACGGTTTCGGGCTCACGCAGAGCCAGGTCGCGAGTCGCGTCGGTCGAAATCGTTCGACGGTGGCCAACAGCCTCCGGCTCCTGACCCTTCCCCAGGAAGTGCAGGAGATGGTGGGGTCCGGTTCGCTGAGCGCCGGGCACGCTCGTGCGGTGCTGTCCCTCGATTCAGAAGCCGACCGGGTCCGTCTCGCACATGAGATTGTGAAGGGTGGTCTGTCGGTGCGAGACGCGGAGCGGCGGGCGCGGACCGGGCCGCGACGGACGGCAGGCACCAACGGAAAGGCGCGGGAAAGGCCGGAAGAACCGGTGGCAAGGCGCACTGAGATGGCACTGGCCCGCTACTTCGGCACGGCGGTCAAGGTTCGTCTGCGCAGCAAGGCTGCCGGTGAGATCCGGATTCCGTTCCATGACGCGGAGGACTTCGAGCGGATCATCCGCCGCCTGCTCGAGGCTCGCGAGTCCAAAGAACTGTTCGACGACGGATGAACGCGCCGGGTAGACGCTGGACGGTCTTGCTGGTCCGGGAGGGAAAAGCCCGCTCACACCGTTTCGCCCTCACCACCGTGTGGCTGCTCGGTCTGGCATTGCTCGTGGTAGCGGGAGTGTTCGGAGCGTTCATGGCCGGCCGCTGGGCCTCGGACCTTCAAACACCGGCGCGGGTCGCGGAACTCGAACAGCGAGTAGACTCGCTGCAGCGGGAGTCGACGAAGGTAGTGGAGCTCGCAGCTGCGCTGGCGCAGATGGAAAGCTCGTACATGCAGCTTCGAGGCGTGATGAGTGGCGAAGTAGAGCCGTCCGCCGGAGATATTCTCCTCCCGGCGATCGGTTCTGTCGCGCACCAGAGATCGGACGGTGTTCGGCGCGAGGCGCTCAATGAGCCCGGACCGCGACTCTGGCCGCTGGTGGAACCCGGTTTCGTAACCCGGGCGTTTGGAGACACCTCGTCGCTCGGTGACGAAGGCCATGTGGGACTCGACATCGCGGTTCCATCCGGGTCGTATATCCGGGCCGCCGGCGCAGGTGTCGTGGAAGAAGCCGGAGAGGGCCGGGAATACGGCCGATTCGTCCGCATTTCGCATGGCGACGGCCTGCGCTCGCTGTATGCGCACGCCTCGTGGGTGTTCGTCGCGGAAGGTGATTCGGTAGGGGCAGGCGAAGTCATCGCCCTGTCCGGGAATACCGGTCGCTCGACGGCACCGCACTTGCACCTTGAGATCGAGCAGGACGGTGAGCCGGTCGACCCGCTGCCCTGGGTATCCGGCCGGCTCTGATTGGGACCAACAGGGAGGACTGCCGTGATGACGAAAGGCCTTGGGAACGGTACACCTCGCGAGCTCGGGGATGTCGTGTCGATCATCGGGCCGGGCATGAAGATCACCGGGGACTGCGAGAGCGATGGCACAATCCGGGTGGAAGGAGCCATCGAGGGTTCAGTTAAGGCCGCGAAGAGCGTAGTGGTGGGGAAAGACGGGATCGTCGTGGGCGATATCACCACCCAGGACGCGATCGTGGCCGGACGGGTCAACGGAAGCGTGACCGCCGAAAGCCGAGTAGAGTTGCAGGCGTCATGTCGGATTCAGGGAGATATCCGCAGCAGGCGGGTCAAACTCGAGGAGGGTGGCCAGATAGACGGGTCGCTCCACATGGGCGCGAACATTCAACAGAAGGCGGACGGACGTGCCAAAGTGGTTGAACAGCCACAACCGAGCGCGTCTCAGTCTACTTGAAAGAGGACTGGTGGACACAGTAACTACTGACAGTGTAGTGGTTTATGGTGTGTGAGCATCGGTCGCTTCTAGTTGCGTATGGCTATCGTGGCTTGAAATCGATACATCCGGCGTTCGGGGAGTTATCCACACGATATCCTCACTCGATCCAAGCCCGACCAGGCCGATCGGGCCGAATCCGGTGATCGAACATCTGCTCCTGTTTGCGGTCGGGCTTACTTCGCTGACCTTGGGCGCCGACTGGCTCGTAACGGGTGCAGCTCGCGTCGCCGCCCAGCGAGGGGTGAGTCCGTTGATGGTCGGTCTCACGATCGTGGCATTCGGCACTTCCGCGCCGGAGCTGGTCGTGTCGAGCGCAGCCGCGCTGCGGGGTGAGTCCGGGCTGGCGATCGGCAATATCATGGGCTCCACGGTGGCAAACGTCGGCCTGATCGTAGGCCTGGGCGCCATGATCCGACCGATCGCGGTACACCGGCGGCTGATCCGCACCGAGTCGCCGTTGTTGATCGGGTTCCTCGCCGCGGTGCTGCTGCTGGCCGCCGACGGATACGTCGATCGAGTGGATGGAATGCTCCTGCTGTCAGGATTCGGCTTCTATCTGTACTACCTGTTCCGCTGGGGCCATGCGTCCGAGGGCACAGACGAAGCGCTGTCTGCGGAAGTGGAGACGGCGAAGAAGAAGGGAGACCCGGCGGGTCGTCGCCCATGGCTCAACTGGGGTCGAGTGTTTCTGGGACTGGTGCTCCTGCTCATCGGGGCCAATTGGCTGGTCGACTCGGCTGTCGTAATCGCCCGCGTGTTCGATGTGCCGGAGGAAGTCATCGGGGCGACCCTGGTTGCCGTGGGAACTTCGGTGCCGGAGCTGGCCTCCACCATCGCCGCCGCCATCCGTGGCCTGGGCGACATTGCCATCGGTAACGTAATCGGTTCCAACATCTTCAACCTCGGGCTGGTTCTCGGAACTGCATCCATGATCCGACCTCTCGGGCTGTCCCGGTTCGCCGTCCAATTCGAAGTTCTCCCGGCCCTGGCGTTCTGTCTGCTTCTCATTCCGCTTGCCTATACCGGGGCTCGTGTCAGCCGCGCGGAAGGCGGTTTGCTGTTGGCTGGCTATGCCCTGTTCATCTTCAGCGTTCTCTGAAGCCCCTCGTCCCCCTTCCCCCCTCCCGGTACGCGCCTCAGAGCAGTAAAGTAATCCCGTAAAGTCTGCCGAACCGGCCTGGCGATAGTCGATCGTGGCGACGAGCCACTGCGTACGGGAGGAACGAATGCCATCGACCGTAAAGCTCAGCAGCAAACACCAGATCGTGGTGCCGCGCGAGGCGCGCGAGGCTCTCGGCCTGCGACCGGGAGACCGACTCGTGGTGAGCGTACGCGACGACGGCGTGGTGGAAATGCGCCGCCGACCGGAGGATCCGGCCGGCGAGCTCGAAGGACTCCTGCTCCTCGTCGCCGACTCTGATGACGAGCGGCAACTGTGGCCGGAGGCGCACTGTGAGTGAGGGCGCGCGGTTCGTGGAGCTCCTGCAGGACCATGACCTCGTGCACCTCGACGCGAGCGTGCTGGCCCTTCACGCGGCGGGTGTGCCGAGAACGCTCCCTCTCACACGCTCCCTGTTTCGTGCGATGGAGGCCGGAGAGGTGGCGGCGCAGACTTCGGCTCTCAGCCTGTACCAGTTGCTGGTCGAGTCCTATCGCAGGGGGGAGGAGTCGACGGCTGCCAGAATCGAACAGTTGATCGGGTCGATTCCCGGGCTTCGGGTGATTCCGCTCGATGGCCGCATCGCGAGGCAGGCCGCCCAGGTTCGTGCGCAGATCGGGGGACGGGTAGAACGGTCCGTGCAGCTCGCGACGGCGCTGTCGGAGGGCGCGGACCTCTTTCTGGCGCAGCGGTCTGCGTTGCGCAGGGTCGCCGGGATGGCCATCGAATCCCTCGATGCGCTGCAACCGGCAGAGGCGGGAGGCCCGCCCGGCCCCTCTTGAAAGCCGGGCGGCTCGATCAAATCCCGGCGTCGAGCGGGCGGAACAGGAGCCCGGACGGAATCTTGGGTTCGTAGTAGGTCGACTTCGGCGGGAGACGACGTCCGAGGGATGTGACGCGCCACACCGCCTCCTGGCCGACGGCTGGAAGCAGGAATGCCGCGCCTTCGCCGCCGGCTGCCGAAGCCGCCCCCTCGGCATCGCGGAAATAGGCGAGTCGCCCATCACGAGCCGCCGTGTCCGCGTCCTGGCCGAGAATTCCCTCGATCACCAGGTGGTCCAGGACCACGCTCGGGATCGATGCATCTGCGTCGTCGAGACCAGCGGCCAGCAGCGCACCCGCTGACGGCAGCAGCTCCCACGCTCTTCCGTTCGACCAGAGGACGATCACATCGTGGTCCCCGGCGTGTCGAGCGGCAGAGATCGGGTCCGAAACGGTCACCGGACGGAGCTCGAAGGATCCCGACAGAACGGCGGCCCAATCGTCGGGCGAGTCCTGAACCGGGGCTCCGAGGACCGTTCGGTGGGTCGGCTGAATGCGAAGCCCGGGATCATGGCCGCTGACCACGCAGGCAAGCACTCGCTGCGCGGCGGGCTCGTCCTCACCCAGCTCACGACGCGCTTCGAGCGCCGTCTCGTACCGGTGATGTCCGTCCGCGATCAGCAGGGGCCCCGCTCCCGCCGCCTCGCACAGCGAAGTCGCGAGTTGCGGATCGTCGATCCGCCAGGTCGTGTGCGACACGCCGTCAGGGGTCACCGCATGGCCGTCGGACTCCGCCGCGGTGGCCGCGAGCAGGCCGTCGAACAGGCGGGCAGTCTCATCTCGCGCCGTCAGGAACACGGGTGAGAGCTGGGTGCGAGTCGCCATCGTCAGGGCGAGCCGGTCGCGCTTCGGTCCGGAGTGGGTTCGCTCATGTGGCAGGACCTCACCCTGATCGAGCGGACTCAGCGTGAGGGCCGCGAAAAGTCCGTGGCGGGAGACCGGACCGTCAGGGCCCACGAAATCCTGACGATAAACCGTTACCGATGGCAGCGGGTCCAGCTCGAGCAGCCCCTCTTCCCGCCATTGCTCGAGCAGCGTGGCCGCTTGTTCGTACTTCTCCGGGGCATCTCCCTCCGGCAGAACCAGGCGCACGGCGTTCCCACGGTGCCGGGCCCGAAGTCGCTCGGCGTCGGCCACCGTGATCACGTCGTAGGGTGGGGCGAGCAGTTTCGACAGACTTCCGGCGTGCCGGCTGAAACGCAGGGCGGGAAACGGGTGCAGCTCGGGCACGGATTCCTCTTGCGGTGGCGGGTTTGACGCACGGCCTCGGCCCTCTAGGTTGAGCGGCCTGACCC
>JAENXO010000401.1 GCA_016649455.1 Gemmatimonadota bacterium
CTCGAAATTCTCGCCCGTAACCGCGGCCTCTAGAATCCGGTCGAGCCGGAATACGCGGAACTCGTCGCGCCGGTGACAATACCCGATCACGAACCAGTTCCCCGCCGCGAACGCCAGCCTGTACGGATCGATCCGCCGCTCGGTGGGCTGCAGTTCGTCGGGCCTCAGATACTTGATCCGACATCCCGCGCGATCCGCGATCGAGGCCTCGAGCAGGCCCCGCAGACCTTCCAGGTCGCTTCCGTCGTCCATGCTGATCGTCGGCCACAGATCCCGGGCCGGCACCGCTGCGAGCTCCCGGTCGAGGCGGTCGGCGAGCTGGAACATCTCCTGTCGCTCCGCCGGTGACCTGTCGTGCGCTGCGGCGCGCAGGGCCAGGGCGAGGGCCAGAGCCTCTCTCTGACTCAGCGCGGGCGGCCGATCAAATCTGCCGTCAGAAGCTACCCGGATCGTATCAGCTCCGATTTCGATTCTGATGTCCTCGGTCCAGCCAGGCGGGTGATAGTACTCCCTGGCAATCACCAGCCTGAGATCGTCGAGCAGTCGGTCCCGGCTCGATTCGATCAGGCCAGCGGCTTCGTCGATCCCGATCCCGCCATCTCTGGATGCGAGCGCCATCAACTCCAGCATTCTCCCTAGTACGTCCGTCGCTCGCTCAGCCATCGGAGCCTCCCCGGGCCCCATAGATGGCCATGACTTCGCGGGCCAGGTCCGCTACCCGGTCCGTGAGTTCCGCGGGCTCGATTACGCGCGCCTCCCCGCGTTGGCTGAGGATCCAGCGCAGGAACGGATCGACCTGCCTGACCTCGAACGAACGTATGGAGTTCCCCCGCTCATCTTCTGATTCCAGCTGGCCCAATCCGTTTCGGTCGGCCCACAGCGACAGCGGAAACTCGAAGCTCACGCGAGCGTTCAGCAGTCCGTCCTCCCCTGCCCCCAGTTCCCACGCCTGCCGGTCACGGAACTCCTCGAGCGAGAATTCCGGCGGAATTTCGTAGTCCGGGGTGTGCGGCTTCTTCTTATTCGGCCGCGGTTCATCCATGCGCTCCACCCGGAACACCCGCACGTCATCCCGTGTCTCGTCGTAGCCGACGAGGTACCAGTGGCCATGCTGAAACAGCAGCCCATATGGCCGCACAACCCGATCAGTCGGCGTTCCCCGGTAGATGCCGTGATATCTGAACCGCACAGTCTTGCGGGCCAACAGGGCGTCGGTCAGCGTTCGTGTCCACGCCGTGAGCTCTCCCGTGTCAGAGCGATCGGCATACAGCACAGCCGGGCCACCCGGGGGTGGAACGAGATCGAAGGACAGCTTCCTCCACGCGGACCGGGCTTCAGACCGAAGGGGAAAGCCCGGGATCTCCGCGACTGACTCGAGGGCGTGAAACGCCGTGCGACTTTCTCGTGCCTCGAGCCTGACCTCCCGCGCACCTTTCGGCTGCTTCGGGCCGGATCCCGAGCCCCCCTCGCCGGCTCCGCCCTCACTGGCCGCGCCAGCAACGACTCTCAAATAGGGGAGGTGAAAGTTCTTCTTCAGCAGGACATAAGCGTCCATCTTCCCGGCACCGTAGTCGATCGGCATATCCACGGACTCGATCGGGATGCCGGCATCGCGGAGGCCGTCCTTGTCGCGCTCGAACATCCGACGGGCGGATTCCCGATCGGTGTCCGAGCCGGCAAGCTTCTCCGCGTATCCCGGAACCTTCTCCATGATCTCGTCCACCGTTGCCGGCATTCGTCTTCCGACCAGGTAGGCGACGAGGTCGAGCCAGCGCTGCGTATTCTGGATCTTCTCTGGATTCTCAGTCATTGGTCGTCTTGTGGGTCATGGTCGGTGTCAGTCCTGTCAGCCTCGTGAGCGGAGTTTGGCCCTGACGATTCGGATCAGGAGTCCCTCGCACCCGATTCCGAGCACCGACTGTCGCAGGCGGCCCATCTCTTCCCGGGCCACGCTCCTGTCGTGGGCTGCCGGATTTCTCAGGTCTCGTATGGGCTCGAGCTGGGCCGGCAGTTCGCCTTCCAGCCAGCGCCAGTCGTGCGGCAGTGCCGTCCGAAGCGGCTGCCTGGTCGTGTCGTCGTCGAGCAGCTTCCGGATCGTTCCGAGGCTCTGGTGCGAAACCCGGCCTCCGAGATCGAGCAGGCCTTCATTCGTCCGCACTTCGCGCCGAGCCGGAGGGGCCTTGGCCAGGATTCGGCGCAGCGCCGGGAACATGAGCGCGTTGAGCTCCGTCTCCACCGCCTTGGTTACTTCGACGGCGGAACCGGAAAAATCGAACCCGGGGTCGCCGCGCCTGGCTCGGAATACGGCTTCCGCCGTGGTCAGGAACGTCCTGGACGACGACTCCAGCGCGTCCCAGATTTCCTTGCCCAGCAGGTTGTCCCGGAGTTCCGCCGAAAGCCGCTCGGTCTCACCCCTGAGCTCGGCGTCCCGTTCCGCCCACCTGCGGCCCTCGGTCAGCGCCCCGATATCGGAGAACCAGCTCGCCCCGTCCTCCCGTGTAACGATCAGCGGAAGGTCCACGATCCCGCCATACAGCGAAACAGGCCGGTCATGGTACCGGACATTCCTCAGCCGCTTCAACTCCTCGATCGTCGCCGGCGGGTCGCCGGCCACGAGCCTGCGAATATCCCAGATCCGAAACCAGAAATCCGCATCGTGCTGATCGTAGTAGGTCGGCATGTGATCCCGCTCGTCCGGGAATTCCTCCAGGACATTCTCGGCGGTGACTTCCACGAGGTGCGCGACATAGAGCGAACTGTAGTCTGTCAGGTAGAGGTGGGTCTCTATGCCAGCGTCGATCTGGGGGGCGAGCTCCAGGACCTCCCCGGCGTGTGGCAGCGGCGCCTGGCGGTTCGGTGACCGGAGCTTGGCCCACCACACGTACACATCGTCGTCATCGGCCCGGCCGTCACGACGGAACGCGGCCCAGCGCAGCAGTACCTCGAGGTGGCGGTCCATCGCGTCGTCGGCATAGGAGGGATTCCAGACGCTCAGGAGATGCCGGGGAGGTTGCGGCTGTTGCATGATCGCTCGTCAG
>JAENXO010000646.1 GCA_016649455.1 Gemmatimonadota bacterium
CCTCGATGACCCGTCCGATGAACACCGTGTGGTCCCCGGCCTCGATGGACTGCTCCACCTCGCACTCACAAACGGCGATCGAGCCAGGGAGAATCGGACACCCGAACTTGCCCGGCTCCCAGGTCAATTCGTCGAACTTCCCACCTCCCGTCTCCGCAAACCGCTCGGCGTGGGACCTGTGGCCCGAGCCGAGCACGTTGATCGCGTATCGTCCACTGGTCGCGATCGTCTCGCGTGTCCGCGATCCGGCGGAGAGACAGACGAGAACCAGCGGAGGTTCGAGCGACACCGAACACACCGCCGTGGCCGTGACGCCGGCCGGCGCGTCTTCTGCGTCGGCCGACGTGACCACCACGACACCTCCCGCCAGTTGAGCCAGCGCGCGGCGGAAGGCGGCCGGGTCCACGCCCCCGTGCGGGCTCCGGGCATTCGTGTCAGCGTCCACTCATTCCTCCTCCGACTCGACCCTGAACACTCGAAGTCCGGCATACATGTCGGCGACGAACACGGCCTGCTTCAGGACCCGGGCCCCTCTGGCCAGCGACCGGCTCGGGATCCCATCGCTCCAGGCTCCCGTGGGAATCACCGCGGTCTCCCGACCCTGAGCGTACAGCTCACCGCGCAGTTCTCCGGACACGTCCGCGAGCCGGAGCCCCCCCGTGCCGAACGCGGCGACGAGCGTTGCCGTGCGATGATCGACTTCGAAGTCGCGGACCCCGGCCTCCGGCACCTCGTAGCGCGCTACCTCACGCGGCATCCGGATCTCGGTCACATCGAGCAGGTGAATCCCGCCCCGCGGCCCATCCACGCAGGAGCTGCAGGAATCGATTCCGTCGCCGAGCAGAACCCAGTCACGCCAGCGCAGGACCCGAACCGTGTTCCTCCACTCACGACCGTCACGACGGACCCGATACCGATACTCCGAAACGAGAGTCGGGCGCGCCGCGGTTCCGCCGCTGATCCCGGCCCCCACGTCGAGCACCGCCAGTCCCTCGTTCCAGCGGGCGAGCAGCGCGATCCCGTTCCCGACATCGATGTCGGCAATGTGGCTTCCAGCCGTACCGGGGGCCGCCGCCTGCCAGCTTCCGATCCGCTCCGGCCGGGCGGGATTCGAAAAGTCGAATCCGACCAGGGACCCGTCTTCGATCGACCCTGCCCATACATGCTCGTGATCCACGTCCACAGCGGAGACGCCGCCGGCCACACCCTCTACGATGCGCGCCACCGGTTGGGGGTTCGCGGGTGCCGACAGGTCGAAGACCAGCAGTCCCGCTCCGTCCGCTCCTGCCCGTGAGACGGCCGCGACTGCCCAGGAATTTCCACCACCGATCTCCAGATCGTGCACCCGGTCCGCTCCTGGATAGATCGTGTGCGCCAGCGTCGGGCGCCCGGGGTCCGTGACTTCCAGGATGTGAATACGCGCGGGATAATCGGTCCACACCCAGGCCCAGTCGCGACCGTTCATCCCTTCGAACACCCTGACCCCGGCTGCCGGGCCACCATCGGCCGGCAGCGGGACCGCCGCGACCGGCTGGAGCGTCGTGGTCTCCCGCCTCTCGGTGA
>JAENXO010000191.1 GCA_016649455.1 Gemmatimonadota bacterium
CGAGATTACGGGCAGCCGCACGATGGAAGACGTGGTTCACACGGTTCCGTTCACGGACAATCCATATCCGCTATCCGGCACGATCACGCGTGAGATGACCGTCACGGTCACGACTCCGGAAGGCATCCGTACGCACACCCGGACGGTGGTCATCACCTTCAACGGTACGCAGTACCCGGAGATGACGATCAACGGGGAGCCGTTCGAGGTCGACCTCGCCGCGAGAGAGATGGACAGGCCGTATCACGAGGGCAGTTCGCACCACTCGGGCGACGGCCCCGGCGACGGGCACATGGATAACATGTAGACGAGCCCGACCGGCGGCTTCCGCCGCATCACGTAATCCTGGAGACCCCGTCCTTTGCGGCGGGGTCTTCTGCATCTCGCCGGGCTGGCGGTGACCGGATGAAGCAAGCCCGTCAATCCTCTCGTTCCTTGCCGGAACCCCTGATCAGGTCCACTATTCTGACAGTCCGATACATGCGGTTCGAGTCAGCGCCTACACCAGCACCCGGGGTTCATGAACATTTTCGGCGAGATCAAAGAGCGGCGCCTGCTGCCGCTCATGGGCGCGTACCTCGTTACGGGGTTCGTGGCGCTCGAGGGAGTAGACCAACTCGTTTCGTACGAAATCCTGCCCGTCATCGCCTACAAGATCGCGCTCGTATTCTACGTGTTCGGGATTCCCGGCAGTCTGGCGATCGCCTGGTTCCACGGAGCGAAGGGCCGACAGCACACTGCGAAGGCCGAGATCCTGATCCAGGCAGTGCTGTTCGTGTTCGCGGTCATCGTCAGTGTGTTCGTGGTCCGCAACGACGTGCTGGAGAAAGAACTGACGGCGGCGTCGCTGGCCAGCGGCCTCGAGGCCGACCAGGTGGCGGTGCTGTACTTCGAGGACTTCAGCTCGGGGGGCGATCTCGGATACGTGGCGGACGGGATCACCGAGGCCCTGATCGACGAGTTGTCGGAGGTCCGAAGCCTGAATGTCGTTTCCCGAAATGGAGTCGAGCCGTTCCGCGGGACGGAAATTTCGATCGACAGCATCGCCCAGGTGCTCGGCGTAGGAAGTGTGATTCGGGGCACGGTGGACGAGTCGAGAGATGGGCTGCGGGTGACGACGGTGCTCGTGGATGGATTCACCGGAGCGGACCTCGATCGCAGCGTGGTCACGATTCCCAGCGACGATTTTCTTTCCGCGCGCGACTCCGTGGCAGCCCAGGTGTCGCTGCTGCTGCGTGAGCGGCTCGGAGAAGAGGTGCAGTTGCGCGGCCTCAAGGCCGGCACGGAGAGCGTCGAGGCGTGGTCGTTCGTGCAGCGATCGGAGCGACTGATCTCCCAGGCCGAGGGCCTGCGAAACAACGACGATCTCGACGGGGCGCTGTCCACCCTCACTACCGCGGATTCACTCCTCGTCCTGTCCGAGACGGCGGATCCGTCCTGGGCGCGGCCTCCGGCGATGCGCGCCCACGCAGCCTTCAGGAGTGCCTTCTTTTCCGCGACCGGAACGGGAGACCTGGAAGCGGCGTCGGCAATCATCGATGTCGGAATGGAGCACGCGGAGCGGGCGATCGAGCTCGATCCGAGGAGCGCCTATGCCGTGGAGCAGCGGGGCGCCCTGCGCTACCTGCTGTACCTGCTGGATCTGTCCACGGACACGGACGACGCCGAGCGATTGCTCACGGCAGCCCAGGAAGATCTCGAGACCGCGGCCGACCTCGATCCGACTCTGGCCACGGCGTACAGCATGCTCAGCCACCTGCAGTACAATCGAAACGACATGGTGGCTGTCGTACTGAACGCGAGGCGAGCGTACGAGGAGGACGCGTATCTGCGCGACGCCAACCGAATCCTCGAACGGCTGTTCTGGGCGCACTACGACCTGGAGCAGTTCCGCGATGCGCGAACCTGGTGCACCGAGGGTGCCGAGCGGTTCCCCGACGATCACGCGTTCGAAGAGTGCCGGTTGTGGTTGATGCTGTCGTCCGGCGACGATGTGGATGTGGACGAAGCATGGGAGCGCCGGGACCGGTTCGTGTCGCAGGCTCCCGCCTCGATCCGGCCGTACCAGGAGCGACTCGGCAACCTGCTGGTGGCGGGCGTGCTGCGGCAGGCCGGCCTGCAGGACAGCGCCGAGGCGATGTTCGCGCGAGGCGCCAGCGACGAAGAGATCGATCCCCTGGCCGACCTGTGGATGTACCAGGCCGCCATCCGCTCAACGACGGGCGACCTGGAAGGAGCGGTGGAGTACCTGAGCCGCTATCTGGCCGCGAATCCCACCGAAGACCTCGGCGACGAAGGACAGCTCCACTGGTGGTGGAAGGCGCTGCGCGACCAGCCCGGATTCGCGGAGTTGAACAGGCGCTGACCCGGCCGGATTACCTGCCTTGACAGTCCCGTTTAAGTAACAGGTACGTGACGGGCCCTTCTCAATCCTCCCCCGTTTCGATTAGCTTCGAACCAATGGTGCCGTATCCGGGGAACGGTTCTCAATATCTGGAGACAAACTACATGCGTGCATTCAGGACGCGACTTCTTGTCGCATCTGTCGTTTCGGTAGCTTCATTCGCTTGCACAGACGGACCGGAAGGTGCTCTCGGTCCGACCGAGGCAGAACTCGATCCGATCACGGTTTCCGAGCCGGCGTTCGCGGTCACGGCGGGCGATGCGGAGAGCTGCCTGGATACCTGGGACGTCGAGAATACGACACCCGGGACCGCGTCGCCCTGCGACGCTGCCCACGGTACGAACGGCTATCCGGGCGTCTACTTCATGCCCTCGCTCGTGGGCAATCCGAACATTTCCGGCGAGTTGCTGTCGGGGCTCGCGAACGACCTGATCTTCGAGGTCGTCCCGTTCGATTGCTCCGGGTCGGGCTGCGAGACCAAGAGACTCCAGGTACGGGAAAAGGGAGGGGTTTACGCGGCCTCCTGGACCATCAACAAGAAGGACTCGAACCTTGCCGAGTCCAATTGGCGGGTGCGCGTTTCCCTTGATACAGGTAATGGCAACGACCCGGTTCCGCTGGCGTATCGGGATGTGTTCCAGACCAACTCTCCGTCCACCGACCAGCCGTCCGATGGACCCACGCTGGACATCCAGTTCGGGTCTACGCAGTCGGTCAAGGTGTTCATCGAACAGGGTGCATGCACGAAGCTCGAACAGGGCGTATCGGTCAGCTGCCTGATCGGCGACGAAGGGGGCTCGCTCGGACTCATCACTCCGACGGGTCAACAGATCGAGACGATCATCGGCTCCGGAAACGGAACGAGATCCTATACGCTCACCACGAATCCCGGCGCGGTGGATGCGGATGTCCGGTTGATCGGTGACGCCGTTACAGTAACCGCCAACCCGCCGTTTGGTGCCTCCGAGCGGTTGAACGGTTCTGAAATTCGGTTCTGCGAGCCCTCGGATTTCAACACCTCGGGCAACAACGACGCCTACGTGATCCAGCAGGACGAGCACGGCCAGTCCGTGCTTCCGAAGCTCGATGTCAGCTGTCCGCTGTTCTCGACGTCCGTCGGACTACTGGACGGAATCGGGGATTCATTCGGTTCATTCGCCGCCCTGTTCGCTCCCCAGCCCCTGATCGCCACGATGTTCAAGGCGGGCTCGGGCGGCGGCGGAACGCTGCAGCGGCTGAGCGATTTCCAGCTGGCAGAGATGTCGAGCGCATCCATCGAGTCCGGCGGCGGTCCACAGACGATCACCGAGGGCGAAACGATCGACGCGAGCGTGCGAGTGAGGGTGGCTGACGGAGCCGCCGCGTCTGGCGCGACAATCCGCTTCTTCGCCGAGGACGGTGACGTGCTGTCCTGCTCCGACGGTACGAGCGGCACGAGTTGTGTCGAGCTCACGGGCGCGGACGGACTGGCCTCGGTCGATTGGACTCCCGTTTCGGGCAGCCGGAGCCTCTACGCGCTCGGCTGCGGCATCGCGGTGGCAGGCGAAGACACTCCGCAGACGGCCACGGACGGAATCCTGGGCGTATTGCAGGCTTCGAACGGGGGAATCTGCGACCGTGATCCGGCGGTAGTGGACGGGTACGACTCGTCCGTGGACGGGTTCGCGAACGGCGCGATAGCCGCCGACGTGGATCCGTTCGAGCCGTACAACGACACCGAGATCGCGCTAAACGACCTGCCGCTCGTGTTCACGGCCACGGTAGAGAAGGCCTGCGACAACGTGGGTGAGACGACTGTCACCTGTGAGTTCACTGACGAAAATGGTGGCACGTTGACGATCGACGACGGGGCTACCGGGGTCCAGTTGAATATCGGACCCGGCAACGGCGACCGAGTATACACGCTCGCGTTTACCGAGAACGCCGTCGACGTGGATGTACGGACGTTTGACGCGGCCGTGAGCGTAACCTCGGACCCGCCGCTGGAGACGGACCTTCTGGCGTCGACCGTCCTGTTCTGCCAGAGCTACGAAACTTCCGGTGAGAACGGAGCCTTCGTGATCCAGCAGGACGCGGACGGACAGTCGGTTCTGCCTCTGCTCGAGGTCGATTGTCCGTTCGTGGAACCGGAAGTCGCGGTCCTCGACCGCATCGGTGAAGGCGTATTCGCTGCCGCCTCGTGGTTCGGCCCACGACCGCTCGTCGCGACTGCGCCGTTCAAGGCGGGCTCGGGTGGTGGCGGTACGCTGCAACGGTTGAGCGACTTCGACCTGGCCGAGATGTCGAGCGCTTCGATCGAGTCGGGTGACGGGCAGTCGATCACCGAGGGCGAGACGATCGATGCGAGCGTCAAGGTGGTCGTGTCTGACGGATCCGCGGCGACAGGCGCCACGATCCACTTCTTCGCAGAAGCTGGTGACGTGCTGACGTGCTCCGGTGGCACGACGGGAACCAGCTGCATCGAGACGACAGGCGGAGACGGGCTGGCCTCGGTCGGCTGGACTCCGGCGCTCGGCGAACACACGCTTTACGCGCTCGGCTGCGGCATCGCGGTGGCCGGCGAAGACACGCCGCAGACCCCGACGGACGGGATCCTGGGCGTGCTGCAGTCGTCGAACGGGGGGATCTGCGACCGGGATCCGACGGTCGTGGATGGGTATGATGCGTCCGTGGACGGCTACGCGAACGGCGCGATCGCCGGAGAGGTGGATCCATTCGAGCCGTTCAACGGTGCCGAGATCGCGCTCAACGACCTGCCGCTCGTGTTTACGACAACCGTCGTGGAAGCCTGCGACAACGTGGGTGACGCGACCGTCACCTGCTCGTTCACAGACGAGGCCGGCGGATCGCTGACGATCGGCGACGGGACGACCGAGGTCCAGCTCAACATCGGACCGGGTAACGGCAACCGGTCGTACACGCTCGCGTTCAACGACAACGCGGTGAACGTGGATGTGCGCACGTATGGCCGCTCCGTGAGCGTGACGGCTGATCCGGATTTCGCGGACTCGGATCGTCTCCTGGCATCGAACATCCTGTTCTGCCGGAACTTTGATACATCGGGCGGGAACGACGCATACGTGATCCAGCAGGACGCGAATGGCCAGTCCGTGCTGCCGCTCCTGGCGGAGGGTACGGACCCGGGCGACGACTTCACCTGCCCGCTCGTGCCGCCGGCATTGGGCGTGCTCGATCAGATCGGGAATGGCCTGTACGCGGCGGCATCGTGGTTGGGGCCACAGCCGCTCGTCGCGACGGCGCCGTTCAAGGGAGGATCGGGCGGTGGCGGGACGC
>JAENXO010000102.1 GCA_016649455.1 Gemmatimonadota bacterium
CAGCGTCTCCGGCTCCTGCGGGAGTCGACCGCCGTGCTGCTTGACGATCTCGTTCGCCGCCCGGTGGAGATTCCGGGCCCGCGCGTAGTACCCCATACCTTCCCAGGCCTTCAGAACCGCGTCGAGCTCGGCCCCGGCCAGGGAGTGGATGTCGGGGAATCGAACCAGGAATTCGTCGTAGCGATCGCGGACCACCGCGATCCGGGTCTGCTGGGCCATCACTTCGGCGAGCCAGATCCGGTACGGATCGGTTTCCGCACGCCACGGGACGTCGCGTTCACGTGATCGGAACCACTCGATCAGTGGACCGGCCAGATTCTCGGAGTCCAGTGCCGTCAACGGCTCAGATCCGGCTCACGGAGCGAGAATCGTGTCTGGGAAGGTGCCCTCGAACAACTTCACGGCGGGGCCCGACAGACGTACGTCGCGCACGGTTCCGTCGGGGGGACTCAGGTCGAGGATCTCGATTCCCAGCTCGTCGCCGCCGCTGACACGCAGTGAGACCCGCGGTCCGGCCTTTCCGCTCGCCCGCAGCACGAACACCGATGCCATCGATCCGCTCCCGCAGGCCAGGGTCTCCGCCTCGACTCCCCGCTCGAACGTACGAACCGCACCGGTCGAGACATCGTCGAGCGACACGAGGTTCACGTTGGCCCCGTCAGGTCCGAGGACGTCGAGCCGCCTGAGCGGTCTGCAGAGCTCCTCGATCGGCCCCTCAGGCATCCGGTCAAGGGGAAGTACGAGGTGGGGAACGCCAATCCGCACGAGCCAGCTGTCGACCGGGCCCTCGGGCCCGGCCACTCCGATCGGCCCGTGCAGACTTACGTCGATGTGATAGTCCAGCGATACCTGGTCTCCGTCCACCCGCGTGTCGATCTCTCCAGCCGGAGTTTCGAGCACGAAACCAGCCGGATCGCCCAGGCCCTCGTCGCTCGCGAAACGGGCGGCACAGCGGCTTCCGTTACCGCAGGTCGAAAACTCCGAGCCGTCCGGGTTGAAGAACCGGACCCGGATCCCGTCCGGCCGCAGATACACGAGTATCAGGCCATCGACCCCGACACCCGTGCGTCGGGAGCACACGCGACGGGCGAGCTCGGCCCCGATCGGGTCAGACCGATCGTCGGCCCGCGCGATTACGAAGTCGTTTCCGGCCCCTGAGTACTTCGAGAATTCGAACACGGACCGAACATGGACGCCGTCCGGCCCGATCGGCAAGCGGCAGGCATCCCTCGGCAGCCGTTGAGGATCCGATGAGGGCCAGGACCGAATCTTTGCCTCCCATGCCGTCCGCCGGCGAGCAGTCGTATCAACACGTGGTGAGGAATCGATTGATAGAGTTGAGCGATGTCTCGAAAACGTATCGCCGCCGATACCGGCGGAGGATCGATGCCCTGGTGGAGCTGGATCTTCGCATCGAGGCTGGATCGACCGTGGCCGTCGTGGGACCAAACGGCGCCGGCAAGAGCACGCTGTTCGGAGTGCTCGCCGGGCTCGTCCGTCCGGACCGGGGAGTCACTCTCGTGCACGGACTCGCGCCCATCGCGCATGTCCGCTCGCGGGGTGTCGGCCTGCTCCCCGACCGGGTCCGACTTCCAGCCCGGCTGACCGTGCGCGAGGTCCTCGCGCGGCTGGCGATCCTGGATGGATACTCCGGAGCTGCAGTCCCCCGCTCGGTGGATCGAGTCCTCGACCTCGTCGGGCTTCGTGAGCGCTCGGGCGATCGGTGCGGTGGTTTGTCGCACGGACTGCGGCAAAGGGTCGGAATCGCCCAGTTCCTGCTCCGGCCCCGCGAGGTCCTGCTGCTCGACGAGCCGCTCTCCGGGCTCGACCCGGTATGGCGGGCCCGATTCCGGGAACTGTTCGAGCAGCTGCGCAGGGACTCCTCCGGACGCACGCTGCTGCTGTCCTCGCACGAGCTGGGGGAGACGGCCAGGCTCACGGAGCGCGTGATCGTGATCGACGCGGGTAGGGTGGTCGACGACTTTCCGACGCGTGGCGATTCCGAGGAGATGGAGCGCCGCGTGCTGAGCGTCCTGCGGCGGGCCGGGCAAGCATGAGATCTCTCGCTGTTCTGTTTCCCCGCCTGCTGCGTGACCGACTCTCCCGGAGCGTCGTAGCGACGGCGCTCGTGCTGCTATTCACCTCTCCCCTTCTGCGGGCCGGGAAGTCCGGGTTCGCGGACGGATACATGGCGGGAGGGAAACTGGGGGCGGCTTCGACGGCGAACCTGGTGGGACTGCTCCTCGCCCTGGCAGCCCCCTGGCTGGCCGAGGGCGTGGTCTCTGATCTGCGACGGAATGGGAGCGGCCCGCTCCTGCTCACCCGGCCGGTATCCCGCCCCGGCTTCTACTTCGCGCGCTGGCTGGCCGGGTTCGCCTGCCTGGCAGGCGTCGCGATCATTGCGGCCGCGACAATCAACATGGCGTGGAGCGCCGGCGGCGGAAGCGGTCCCGGCCTCTCCCTCGCCGGGTCCATCGGTGCAGGACTCGTGATCTGGATCTGGGTCGGGTCCACCGTCCTGCTGCTGTCAGCCGTTCTCGATCGCGGAGAAGCCCTGGCGGGGACTCTTCTCGTGGCAATCCCCATCGCCCTCACCGCATCACTGCCGACGACCGATCTGCTGTCCGGCGCGGGCCGCGTCCTGCCGGTGCGGCCGATGTTGAGTGCCGCGCGTGCTCTCCTGGCAGGCGACGTTCCTGTGCACTCCTCCCTGGTGACGACAGGTGGCTGGGGTCTCGCAATCCTGGCCGTCGGGCTGCTGGTTGCGAGCCGACGGGACTGGCGGGCTGGCGACTGACGACCGGATGCACGAAGGCCGCGGATTCCATTGGAAGTCCGCGGCCTTCGGTTCGACCTGACTCGACGCGGCGCCTCGAGGCTCCGCGAGTCAGACGCGCGCCCTTCGCCTGCCGGCGATCGGCGCGGGAAACGCTGCTCGTTTCCTAGCGGGTACCGCCGAGGCGACCGCTTGCCCGTGTCGAGCCAGGCTCGATTCTACAGTCAGACACTGGATCACCTCCTTTGTTCGAGAACACATCGGGCGCGAACACCGGTGTACTTCGTGCTGCCTCGCCCGTCGTCACCCGGGCTCGGCCGGGCGTACATCCGACATTGAAGCTAGAAGGCACTGATATGTCCTGCAACGGGAGGAACCCGGGCGGGCGACCGGTGTCTCGTTCCCCGTCCCACAGAGGCCTATCTTCCCAGTTGCCGGTGTCGCCCCTCCCCAGTGTCCAGCGGCGGCGACACAACGACGAGCCAGGAGCAATTCTGTGAATGACAGTGGACTGCCCGTTCCACTTCAGCTCGAAGATCGGAAGGAACGAGCGGTGCGACGCCTGGGGGCTCACTTCGCAGAGGACCACCTCAGCGTAGAAGAGTTCGAGGACCGGGTGGACCGGGTGTACTCGGCCGCGACGCCGGTCGAGGTCGAGAGCGTGTTCCAGGGCCTGCCGACTCTCGTGGAATCGAGCGTTCCGGAGCGCATCGCCGGGACGGTGTTGCCGTCGCGCGTGCGAGCGGAAGACGTACCGAAGCATGGGTTCCAGGTCGCGATACTGTCCGGCGTCGATCGAAAGGGAGCGTGGACACCTGCCCGCCGGTTCACTTCGGTCGCGATCATGGGAGGCACCGGTCTCGATCTGCGAGAGGCGCGTTTCGGGCCCGGGGTCACTGAACTCCGCGTGATCGCGATCATGGGCGGCGCCGAAATCATCGTTCCGCCCGGCCTCGCGGTGCAGACCCGTGGGTTCGGGATCATGGGAGGGTTCGAGGGGGTCGATCAGCCCTCGGCGGATCCGGATCCCGAGGCTCCGATCGTGATCATCAAGGGTCTCGCGATCATGGGCGGCGTGGAAGTCGTGGTCCGAGAGCCCGGCGAGACGGCGGGCGACGCGAAGCGCCGCCGCCGGGACGAACGGAAGGCCCGGCGGCTCGAGCGTTCGGGCCGCGACTGAGCCGGTCCGCGTCCAGCCGTGTTCCGCCCGGCGAACGGCATGCTCTCCGACCCTCACCAACTGTCCGGAAAGCCGCATCTTCATCGGCCGATCACGCATGTTGGAGTCCGCTTGACACTCACTCCCGGCGCGGGGTATCGTCTCCCTCCCGGAATGCGGCCGCCGACGATACCGGCGGATACCATAGACGATTCTGGAGGCCGGAATGTCAGACATCCCAGAGGGGCTGAAGTACACGGAAGAACACGAGTACGTGCGGGAGACGGAAGCGGCCGACGAGTTCGTGGTCGGCATTACGGATTACGCGCAGGGCGAACTCGGAGACGTTGTATTCGTCGAACTTCCGAGCCCCGGTGATTCGTTTGCGCGCATGGACGTGTTCGGGACGATCGAGGCCGTGAAGGCGGTCTCGGATCTGTACAGCCCACTAAGCGGAGAAGTCGTCGCGATCAACGAGGCGCTGGACGATGATCCGGGTCTCGTGAACTCGGACCCGTACGGCGAAGGCTGGATGGTCCGGATCCGCGCCAGGGACATGTCGGAGCTCGACGGGTTGCTCTCCGACACGGACTACTCGGGCCACATCGAAGCGTGACGTTATCCAGGCGGCACCGGACTGGAGTCCGGGTGCCGCCCTTCACGAACGGCAGGTGAACATGTCATTCGTTCCGCATAGTGACGCCGATCGGCGCGAGATGTTCGCGAAGGTCGGCGTTTCGGACATCAGTGAGTTGTACTCGGACGTCCCGGACTCTCTCATTCGCGATGGGCTTCCGGAGATGCCGGACGCGCTGTCGGAGTGGGAGGCCGTGCGGGCGATCCAGGAGATGGCCGGCCAGAATCACTCGCTCGTGTGTTTTGCCGGCGCGGGGCAGTACGACCACTTCGTGCCCGCGGCCGTGGATCACCTGATCCGACGCAGCGAATTCTACACGGCCTACACGCCCTACCAGCCGGAAGTCTCCCAGGGGACGCTCCAGGTGATTTACGAGTTCCAGACCATGGTCTGCGAGCTCACCGGGATGGACGTGGCCAACGCATCGATGTACGACGGGCCCTCCGCCGCTGCCGAAGCGGGGGTCATGGCGCGGGCGGTAACCCGGCGGGACAGGGTGCTGGCGGCGGGGTCCCTGAATCCCCACTACAGGAAGGTGACGGACACCTACCTGCGCGGTCAGGGCTCCGCGTTGCAGAGCATCCCCACGGGCCCGGACGGCCTGGTGGACCGGGACGCGCTGGCGGGAACGCTGGGTGACGACGTCGCCTGCCTGATCGTCCAGTATCCGAACTTCTTCGGCGTGATCGAGGAGATCGAGCCGCTTGCCGAGCTGGTTCAGCAGGCCGGCGCGCTGCTTGTCGTCGTGGCCGATCCGGTGACCCTGGCGCTGCTGAGGTCGCCGGGCGAGCTCGGGGCGGACATCGTGGTCGCCGAGGGACAGCCGTTCGGCAATCCGCTCAGTTTCGGGGGGCCGGTGGTCGGCCTGTTCGCCGCCAAGCAGAAGTACGTCCGCAAGATGCCCGGGCGGATCGTCGGCGCGACGGTGGATGTGGAAGACCGGCGCGGCTACGTCCTCACCCTGCAGACGCGCGAGCAGCAGATCCGGCGCGATAAGGCGACGAGCAACATCTGCACGAACCAGGGGCTGAACGCTCTGGCGGCAACGATTCACCTGGCACTTCTGGGGCGGGTCGGGCTGCGCGAGGTGGCCGAGGTGTCTGCCCGGAACGCGCACTATGCACGCGGGAAGCTCGAAGCGCTGGACGGCGTGGAGCTGTTGTATCCCGACGCGCCGTTCGTGCGGGAATTCGCCGTGAAGACGAAAGAGAACTCGCGGGCGATCCTGGAGCGTGGCTTTTCTGCCGGGATCCTGGCGGGTGTGAGCCTGTCGCGCTTTCCGATTCTCGGAGCGCCGGACGGGCTGCTCCTGGCGTTCACCGAGAAGCGCAATCTGGCGGAGATCGACCGTCTCGTGGACGTGATCGCCGGCTGAGGTTCGAACGCAGGCGGACGAAGAGGATTCGAAAATGGGCAAGATCGTGTTTCACGGACATTCGTGTACGGAGATCGTGGCGGGTGACGGCACCCGGCTGCTGATCGATCCGTTCCTTACCGAAAATCCGGCCGCCGACGTGGGGCCGGAGCACTTCCACGATCGACTCGACTACGTGCTGCTGACGCACGGTCACTTCGATCATGTCGCCGACGCGTGGGACCTGCTTCGGGTAACCGGCGCCACTCTCATCGCGACGTTCGAGCTGGTGAGCTACGCCGCCGCGAAGCAGGGACATGAAGCTGGTCACGGGATGAACGTGGGCGGCGGATTCGATTTTCCGTTCGGCCGGGTGAAGCTGACGCCGGCGGTTCACACGGCCTCGGTCAACGCCGAGGGAGGCGAGGGCTACACGAGCACGCCGCACGGGTTCTTGATCGAACTCGACGGAACCCGGATCTACCATGCCGGTGATACGGCACTGATCAAGGACATGGAGCTGCTGGAGCGGCAGGTCGACGTGGCGCTGCTGCCAATCGGTGACAACTTCACGATGGGTCCCGAGGACGCGGTGAGAGCGGTGGATATGATCAAGCCGCGCGTCGTGATCCCGATACACTTCGATACCTGGCCCCTGATAGCCCAGGACACCGACAGCTTCCGGACGCTCGTCGAGCCCCGGGCGGAAGTCGTGGTGCTGGCTGCAGGTGAGACCTGGGAATTCTAGACAGCGCGAGGAGCATAGGGCGATGGCCCAGTTTCCCTACAAGGCCGACGTAACGCCGACGATTTTCGAGAAGTCCAGTCCCGGAAGACGCGGCACGTCGGTCCCGGCCGCGGAGGTGGAGACACTTTCGATCGAGCAGTTGATTCCGGCGCAGCACCTTCGAACGGACCCGCCGAGGTTGCCGGAGGTGCCCGAGAACGAAGTCGTCCGGCACTACACCGAGCTGTCGCTGAAGAATCACCACGTCGACCGCGCACTGTATCCGCTCGGTTCGTGCACCATGAAGTACAATCCGAAGGTGAACGAAGCGACGGCGCGGGCGGAAGGATTCGTGGGCCTTCACCCGTTCATGCCGCAGGCGGGAGCACAGGGTGCGCTCCGCCTGATGCATGATCTCACGGAGTGGCTGGCGGACATCGCGGGGATGGATGCAGTAACTCTGCAGCCGGCCGCTGGCGCCCAGGGTGAAATGACCGGTGTCCTGCTGATGCGGGCGTACCACGAGACGCGGGGTGAGGGCGAGACCCGGAAGAAGGTGCTGTTTCCGGAATCGGCTCACGGAACGAATCCGGCGACGGCTGCGATGGCCGGATTCGACGCGGTCGAACTTCCCTCCAATGCCGACGGGAAGGTGGACATCGGTGCGCTGCGGGAGGCACTCGACGACAGCGTCGCTGGAATGATGCTCACAAACCCGAATACGCTCGGGAAGTTCGAGTCTGATATCCTCGAGATCTGCGACATGGTGCACGAGGCGGGCGGGCTCATGTACATGGACGGCGCCAACCTGAACGCCCTGATGGGCGTCACGCGTCCGGGTGACATGGGATACGACATCGTTCACTTCAACCTGCACAAGACGTTCAGCACTCCACACGGTGGCGGCGGGCCGGGCTCGGGTCCGGTAGCCGTCAAGGCGCACCTCGAGCCGTTCCTACCGGTACCCCGGGTAGTGCGGCGGGACGATGACAGCTACGGCCTGGACTGGGACCGCCCCCAGTCGTTCGGCAAGCTGCACGGCTTCTACGGGAACTTCGGAGTGCTGGTCCGCGCCTGGACGTACATGAGCATGCTCGGTCGCCAGGGAATTCGGGACACGGCCGAGGCCGCGGTGCTGAACAACGCGTATCTCACCGCCCTGCTCGAACCGTACTACGAGCTGCCTTTCGGTCGCGGCATGCACGAGTCCGTGTTCTCGGGCACCGAGATCAAGAAGCGAACGGGCGTGAAGACGATGGACATAGCGAAGCGGCTGCTCGACTACGGCTTCCATGCGCCGACCGTCTACTTCCCGCTGAACGTGCCCGAAGCGTTGATGACGGAGCCGACGGAGACCGAGACGAAGGACGAACTCGAGCGCTATGCGGAAGCCTGCATCGCGATCCTGCGAGAGGCGGAGACTGATCCGGAGCTCGTGA
>JAENXO010000576.1 GCA_016649455.1 Gemmatimonadota bacterium
CACCTGCTCCATCGCCCGGTCACGGGATGGGTGCCCCGGACCGTACAGGGACATCGAGGACAGTCGTTTGCCCAGTGAAGTCAGAAAGGCGGCAGAGTTGTTCATTGAGCCGCCTCACGCAGTGCTTCGTCACCCGCGGCGATCGCGAGTGACAGCAGAGCTCGCACCTCAGGGTCATCGGACCACGCCGACTTGAGTGCCCTCACTGCCGCACAGGTTTCCGGCGTCGCCTCCGGCGGAGTGGAGCGCATGAACCGGCGCCGTGGAGCCGCAAGCTCGAGTAATGCGTTTCGCGCGCTGTCGGTTCGGAACCGGCCCAGGGCCCGGATTGCAGGGAGTCTGAGTTCCGACTCTCCATTGCTGTCGAGCGCGAACGCGAGCAATCGCGGTTCTGTCGAAGGTGGCGCTCCCTTCTCTGCCGCGGCGACGCCGAGCGCGACGATCCGGCCGACCGGATCCGCGAGGGCGATCGCGACCGACGCGTCACGCTCCTCCGGTACTCGAAGGCTGAGTTTCAGGGCTTCGTACCGCACCTGCGGGTTCTCATGATCACGCATCGGGACGGGAGTGAATCCGTCGGGCAATCCCTCGAACACGCTCAGAAGGGCCAGGACATTCCGCAGCACGTACCACGGCACCGCCTCCGGCTGCTCGATCCGCTGCACGGCCATGGGTATGACCCCCGGACCGAGTCCGACGATCCGGTCGAATGTCTGGCGTCTGAGGGCCAGCGACTCGGATGAGGCGAGCCGGTCCAGCAGCGCATCAGCGGCATCGACTCCGGCTCGAACGAGCACCGCGTCGAGCGACTCGGCGTCGGGCGTCTCCTGTGCCACGATCCGTCGAATCACCGCGGGTTCCGCCAGCCGATCCCAGGTGTGGGCAACGGCCTCATTCACGCCGGTCGGTCCGGGGGGCGCCTCATTGAGCGAGCGAACGAGGAGCGATACTTCTCCGGCGTCCAGCAGCTCGTCCACGGCGGTCTGCAGGGCCTCCCCCGTGACCGACGCCTCGAGGCTCATCCGGTAGATCCGTTCTGCCTCCGGTTTCCGGGCAGAGATGCCTCGCATCTGGGTTACCGGAGCGCCGGACGCCATCCGACCCAGGGCCTGCTCGTATTCCGTCGGATTCGGATTTTCCAGCTTCCATCCCGACAGCAGCTCACGGACCTGGTCGCGCAGCGACTCGTCCGCCCGGTAGCGGGAGGTGTTTCCTTCGGCCCGGGCGTGCCGTGCCATCTTCGACAGGAGCTGCATCATCCAGCGCGAGATGTCGCTCTGCCGATCTTCGGCAGCCGCCTTCACGAGCTCGAGGACGGCGTCCACCCCTACTCCTTGCGCCGCATTGTCGAGAAACTCCTGGCGCTGGCGAACGTCTCCTCCCATGCGAAGCAGGCGCTGCAGAGTCTCCGGCTTCAGCTTTCCGAGCAAGGAGGAGAATCGATCGCGGAGGTCGTTTTCCTCCAGCGGATTCGCGTCCTTCAGATCACCGGCGATCTGGACCATGTAGCCGATGATCACCTGGTCGTAGGCGCTCTCCCCTGAGTTCTCGTCGATGGCCCGCGCGACCTCGCTCGGGTCGTAGGATCTCTTCTCTGACTCAGCTTCCTGACGGGCAGCCAGCGCGGCCTGTGCGAGGCCGATCCACAGGTGCACCCCTGTATCACCTGAAGCGCTGCGCCCCGAGCTGTCTCGGAGCTTGAGGCTGTCATACCGGACCGGGTGGAGCCGCACATGAGCGCGGCCCTTCAGGACCTCCTCCGGCTCGCGCCCGAGCGGCCGTCCGGTGCGCTCCGGTTCGGTCGATATGAGCTGGAGAACTTCTGCGATTTCCGTCGGAGCGACGCCTTCTGCAAAGGAGATGGCGCCCAGTTCGTGGTGGTGGAGACGGTCAGCAAGGCTACGGAGCAG
>JAENXO010000550.1 GCA_016649455.1 Gemmatimonadota bacterium
CCTGCCACTCTCATCCACGAATACCCAGAGTGTGACTTCTCCGCTGATACCCGCCTCGCGCAGCATCGACGGATACAGTCTCCGCAGCAGGTTCTGAATTTCCCGACCGTTCTTCAGTCGCGGCTCGATGTCGCGCGGAATGTACGACGGGACGTCATCCGGCTTGGCGCCCTCGGGCGGCGGCGGGAGATTCTCGACCGGATTGTCCTCGAAAGTCGTCGGGGCAATTGTGATGTCTTCGTCCATGTCGACGCTTGCCGAAACGCGCGGAGTCGCCGGACGCGCAATCTGCTCCGGCGGCGGCGGGATCTTCACCTCGGGAGGCAGATCCACCGAGATGATCTCGTCGGCGATCGTGCCGAGATCCGCGGCCTGCAACTGCGGGAACCAGTTGAACAGCGCGAAGTGCAGGAACGTGGCGCTCAGCACCCCGAGCCAGACCCAATTCGCGTAGTCCCGCTTGAACCGGTCGTTCGCGGTCATCCATACGGAGTCGCCAGCCCTGCGCTCTTTACGGCGATTCCGCTTGCTGCCGTCATCGATCGAGTTGCTCATGCCACTCACCTCCTCGCGCGCTGCACCCGCTGCTCGACCCGGGTTGCGAACGTGACCCGAACGGCTCCGGATGCCTGCAACTGCTTCGTGATCGAATTGATCTCACTGTACGGGACGTCCCTGTCGCCCCTGAGCGCGACCACGAGCTCCCTGTTCTCCGAGTACAGAGGCCGAATTACCTCATCGATATTGTCGTGGGGCACGATCTGGTCGTTGATGAAGACCGTACCGTCGCTGTCGACCCAAAGGTGAAGGATGTTCTTCCGCTTCTCATCGATCTTCTGCGTCGCTTCGGCCGAAGTCCAGTCGATCGGCACGTTCCGCTCGCGGCGGAACACGGTCGAAACCATGAAGAAAATCAGCAGCAGAAAGGCGATGTCCGCCATCGATGATGACGGAATCTCGCTGCTCGCGCCGGACTTCCGGCTGAAGCCCTTCCCCTTGGCCATGCCTATTCCTCGAGCATCTGCAGGGAGATCCGCTCGGCACCCGCGAGCTTGACCTCGTCAAGTACATTGACCATGTGGCGATACGCCGCGCCACCATCGGTCTTGATCGCCGCGATCAGGTTCGGATTCTGGGCAATTTCCTGCCGCAGAAGCACTTCGATCTGATCGTATGGAATAACCTGCTCTTCCTGGCTCTCACCTCGTTTGACCGTGACGGATCCGTCAGGTCGCACGAGAAGGAAGATGATGTTCTTTGCGGAGACTTCCTGCTCTTCCGCTTCCTCGGGAAGGACGATTGGAAGGCCCTTCTCTTCGTTGAACACCGTCGTGGTCAGAAAGAATACCAGCAGCAGAAACGCGATGTCGGCCATCGATGCCGTCGGAATCTCGTCCGACACACGTTCCTTGCGGTTCAGAATCGCCATCTGTCACTCGTGCTCCGAAAGGGTCTAACCGTAGCTACACGACCGCCTGTGGTTCGGTCCGCCGCCGGGCAATCAGGCCTGCTTGGACTGACTGCGCCAGATCAGATCGAGTACCGCTTCGGACCCTTCCTCCATGTCCGCAATCAGTGCGTCGATCCGCGTGACGAAGTAGTTGTAGGCGATGTGAACCGGGATCGCGATCGCGAGTCCGGCAGCCGTGGTGATGAGCGCCACTTTGATGCCCGCGGCGACCAGTGTCGGTTCCACCTGACCGGCCTCTTCGATGGCGGCGAACGCCGCGATCATGCCGATCACCGTTCCGAGGAACCCGAGCATCGGCGCCACGTTAGCGATCGTCGCGAGAACGGTCAGACCGCGCTCGAGGAAATCGAGTTCGATCGTGCCCGTGGTGGAAATCGCCTTGGTGACGTCCTGCGTTCCGCCGCCGTCCTTCACTCGACGAAGGCCGGTGAGCAGGATTGCGGCCACAGGACCCCGCGTCTCACGCGCGACCTTGATCGCCTCGTCGATCTGGCCCAGCTCTCCGAGCTCTTGAATCTCCTTCA